>JAZQSR010000001.1:0-8114 GCA_045630225.1 Treponema sp.
GTCCAGGTGGGCCCATAGAAAAAGCACCTTTTGATAGGTGCTTTTTTTTATTTTATGGGTATTTACGAATCTATCTGACTTTCGGTGGTTTTGGAATGTAAACTGAATATCAACTTAGTTTCAAAATCTAGGAGGTTTGAATGGATTATCAATATTTGAGAAGGCAACAAAGTTTAAAAACAAGATGGTGAATCGTTGGTATTATTGTATAAGGAAGTGATCGCATTATTCGCCAAGAAAAGCCTGGATTGATTACTCATGGCGAAATCTGTCTACAAAATGCAAAATAAAATATCAACTTTTACAAAAAAGAGGCCCCTGAAGACCTTGGAGAATGGCAAGATCTTCAGGGGGTATGTGAACCAGCGGTTGGTAGAAAGGAGGAAACTACCAGCCTCTGGAGGTTTGCATTTACTTGGTAGAGGCTACGGCAGGTTCATCAAAGCTGTCGGTAAGCTTGTAGATAACTACGTTTCCGCTATAAATGCCTTCAAAATCAACCAAGGGGACTCCATTTACCATGATTTCTTCGTCAAAAACCGTGAATTCAATGGGAGTTCCATCTACAGAAGTGACAACGGTATCTGCTACCATGTCTGTGGTGTCTAGCATAACAGGAACGATGTATTCAGTGATTACATCTTCAATCACCACGCTGGGGGCAAAAGAACCATCCACAGGGGCAAAGATTGTTACGCCGTCAGGCATGGTGGCCACCAAAACGTCAGTACCAGTGACTGAAATTGCTTCTGCCACGTCCATCAAGTCCCCGTCGCTTTCAATGGCCAGAACAAGGGCTGCTGCATCGGCTTGATTGTTTGGGGCAGTGGTATCTGTGGAATTTGCTGTACTTGGTGCAGTTGATTCTGTGGAGGAAGTGTCCTTTGGAGAATCTGAAGCCTGAGCCAACGCAAAACCTGCAAGAACGAGAGCCACAATACACAAGGTAATAATGGATTTCTTTGTTGCTTTCATAAAATATCTCCTGGAATCTAAGATTTACTGCAACGGAGCTACAGTCTCACTCCAAGGTGAATTTCATGTAATTTTTCACTGGAAGTGAAAGATGTAACTCCTGCAGCTACACTCCAAATAATAGTTGTTATCGAGGTAAAAAGCGAATTTCAATGTTAAGATTTTGCAAAGAATCATTTTCGCAACAATATTATTCTTGCACATCAACAGGATTTTGTGGAAAATCAGAGGAAATTTAGGGATTTAATTTTCTTGTGGGTGTATAATTAAAAAAGCCTACAATAAAGGATAAGCCATGGCATGTATTTTGTTGGTAGAAGACAATGCTTTTATTCGGGAAGCACTGGTGGGATATCTCCAGCTGGATGAGCACAAGGTCATTGAGTTTGGTGAAATCCGAGGGGTGATGGAAGTGATTCAGCGCGGTATTGTTGATTTGGTGATTCTTGATGTAATGCTTCCAGACGGAAGTGGCTTTAACCTTGCAAAATCAATTCGGGAAATCTCTTCCATACCCATGGTTTTTCTTACGGCAAAGGATTCTGAATCAGACAGAATCACTGGCTTTGAGCTTGGTGCCGACGATTACATTGTTAAGCCCTTTTCTTCCAAGGAATTGGCTCTGCGAATCCAAGCATTACTGAAGCGTTGTGGCAATCAAAAGCAACATCCCTCTTCAAACTTTTACTGCTGGAAGCTGGGAGAACATAGCCTAGAACTGCACAAAGATACCCATAAGCTTGTGGTAAATCAACGGGAATTATATTTGACTGGGGCTGAATGGAAAATTCTTGTGTACTTGGCAGAGCATGAAAATGTGGTGGTAACACGAGAGCGAATTCTTTCTGAATGTCTCAATTATTTTTTTGAAGGCTCTGAGCGAACCATCGACACTCATATTGCAAATCTTCGTTCTAAGCTTGGTGGTAGCAACTGGATTGGTACGGTGCGTGGCTTTGGCTACCGCTTTAACGGTACCCGTTCAGGAAAATAGGCAGCATCATGAAAAGTCTTTTTACTCGCTTGTTCTCTAATCTGTTAGTTTCATCCTTTGTGGTATTGATAACCATGATAACTGTTCCTTTTATTGCCATTAAATATTCGGTGCAAATCTGGAATACAAATAAAAAGGCAGATTTAGAAAGTATCGCCACCTCCATTATTACTGAGGTATATGAAACAGAAGGCACTCTCGATGGAGAGCTGTTATACCAAGCCCTTGTGCCATATCTATTAAAAAGCCATTATCTGTTTATTTTTGCCCATGACACAGAGCCAGTTCTTTTACTAGATAAAGAAAAGCCCCTGAGTCAGGAAGAATTCAACTCGATTATTGGAAACTATCAAGAATTTTTTCAAGAAAATCCTCTCTCAGAGATTGTCGTTGGTCAAAAGTCAGTGGCAAAGTTACTGGTGCGAAACAGGGATTTTTACACGTATAAAAGTAATCGGGATTTTGTTGCTACTATCATAAATGTGGCTTCGATTGGTATAGGAATTACAACTGGATTATCCTTGTTGCTGGCATTTTATCTGTCCTGCTCCCTTTCTCGGCAAACCCAGAGCATTGTTTCTTGTATCAAGGATATAAGCGATGGCAAGCGGTCTGTTTCCTTTCCTCCTTCTACTACTCTGGAGCTTGATACTATTGTTCAGTCTGCCCAGTTATTGCAGCAGCAGCTAGAGCAAGAAGCCTCGCTTCGGGAGCAATGGATGCAGGATATTTCTCATGACTTACGGACTCCCATTACTGCCATTAAGGTGCAGCTGGAGGCCATGGGCGATGGTGTGCTTGATTCTAGCCCAGAGCGAATCCATGGGCTTTTGCAGGAGCTGGAGCGAGTGGAATTGCTAGTACGAGATTTATCCGAGCTTAGTCGTTATGAATCACCAGAAATGGTAATTACACCAAAAACTCTTTCTTCCTGTAGCTTTATGGATGATATGCGGGATCGATTTTCTTTTTTATGTAAGCAAAAAAATATTGATTTAGTTTTTAATTCTAATCTTTTTAGCTTTACTGCTGATGAGCATTTATTGCAACGCTGTGTTTCAAACATCATCCAGAATGCCATCCAACACACAGAAGCTGGGGGAAAGATTTCCATAGATTTTTTTCAAGAAAATGGACAAAGTCTTTTGAACATCAAGAATACAGGTACTATTCTAGAAGAAGATCTAGAACATGTTTTTAATCGATTTTATCGAGGGGACAAATCTCGTACCCTAGGAGGAACTGGTTTAGGTCTCACCATCGTTAAGGCTATTATGAACTTGCATCAAGGGGCTGTTTCCATGGCAAATACGGAAGATGGCTGTGTGTGCGTGACCCTCCTTTTTCCAGAAAGCTTCTCCTTGTCTTGAGAAAAATCCTGTGGTATACTGTAAGTAAATCGGTTTACTGAATAAGTTTGAGGGGGTCCTATGGAATTACAGCGTCGAAGCGGTATTTTATTACATCCAACATCATTACCTGGCACACCTGGGATAGGAACTATTGGTAAAAAAGCCTTTGATTTTGTGGATTGGCTTGTGGCTGGACATCAAAGTTTGTGGCAGATTCTTCCCTTGGGGCCCACTGGTTATGGTGATTCTCCCTACGCATCCTTTTCTACCTTTGCTGGCAATCCCTTGATGATTGATCTCGATGACTTAGTGGAGCGGGGCTGGGCTGAACAAAAATCCATCGTGCCACCAGAATATATTTCTCTCAAGGGAAATGTGGACTTTGGCTCCGTAGTTTGGTGGAAGATGCCAGTGTTAAAGCAGGCTGCCAGTTATTTTTTGGAAAATGCGTCTGCTGAGGATACAGCAAATTACAAGGATTTTTTAGCTCATCACAAAATTTGGCTTGAAAACTACAGTCTCTTTATGAGCATCAAAGAGTTTTACGATAAAAAGGCTCAAGAAGAAAAGGTTACAGGTGCCATGTGGAGCAATTACTGGCCCAAGGAATTGGCCTGCCACCAAGAAGATGCCTTGGCTCAGTGGCTTGAATCTCATAGTCAGGAGGTTGAAGTTCAAAAGGTTATCCAGTTCTTCTTCTTTACCCAGTGGCACAATCTAAAAGAGTATGCCAACGGAAAGGGGATTTCCATCATTGGTGACATCCCGATTTTTGTTGCAGCAGATTCAGCAGATGTTTGGGCAAATCAAGATTTATTCCAGCTGGACGAAAACGGCCGTGCTACAGCTGTTGCTGGTGTGCCGCCAGACTACTTTAGTGCCACAGGTCAGCTGTGGGGAAATCCCTTGTATGACTGGGATGCCATGGCTGCTCAGGGCTACGACTGGTGGATTACTCGGATTCGGGCTACCTTGGAGCTGGTAGATTATATTCGCATCGATCATTTCCGTGGTTTTGAGGCCTACTGGGCCGTTCCTGCTGGCGAAAAAACTGCTGAGAATGGTCAGTGGCTTCCTGGCCCTGATCACAAACTCTTTCAGGCAATACAGAATACCTTGGGAGATATTCCCATTATTGCAGAGGATCTGGGGGTTATTACCGATGAGGTGCGAAAGCTACGGGATGATTTTAACCTGCCTGGAATGAAGGTTTTGCAATTTGCCTTTGACCTGAAGGAAGCTGGCGGTAGTGGCTGTGTTAATGCCTTCTTGCCCCACATGTATAGTCCTCATTGTGTAGTGTACACTGGTACCCACGACAATGACACCATGGCTGGTTGGCTTTCTCAGGCAGCACCAGAGGAATTGGAGTTGATTGGACAGTATCTTGATGGGCCTGGTCATTCTTGCAGCAAAAAGGATTTATGTCGCCGTCTCGTGCAGCTGGCAATTTCTTCCACTGCAAAATTTGCCGTCATTCCTTTGCAAGATATTTATGGCTTGGGCAGCGAGGCCCGCATGAACATGCCCTCCACCTCCGACGGCAAAAACTGGATTTGGCGAATGGCTAAAAATATGACGGGAGAAGATGTTGCCCAGTGGCTCAAGCAATTAAGCTTGCTCTATGGCCGCAACGTAGAAGCCTTTGCAAAAACTACCGAAGAAGAATAATAAATCAGGGGAGAAACAGTTGAATTTCACCTGTGGTAGGATTTTAGAATAAAAAATAGGATGGTGAGCATGTCGAACCATCCTATTTTTTTTACTCCTTCCAGGGAAAGATAAAGTTTTTCAAAGTGCGAGGACCTACATTTTCTCTATCCTCTGCAACTAGCTCCTTCCAAGGGATATGCTTCTTTTCTGCAGGGCTTGCGTCAGGATGTGTCTCTAGCCAGTCGTACTTGTACAGCCGTAGTCGCAGTCCGTTGGTGTGGGCTAATACAATGCCACAAAAACTGGGAGCAATCATAAAGAATGCTATGGATAGCACCACCAAAAAGATTGTGTACAGGAACATGAACAGGGAAAAGCCAGCATTATCAAAGAAGATGATAAATGATTTTTTGATACACTTTTTCAAATCATTGTTCATGAGAGAACGTATAGGCAACACCCACTGAAAGGAAAGTACACAAACCAAAAGGAACCAAAATACTAGTGCTGCAAGGAAAAGTCCTATCATTCCCTCCATTTGTAAATAGAAAGGAATAGTAATAACTCCTAATGTGGTAAGAATTCCAGTAATAAGACCAAAAATCAATCCATCCTTCCAAACTGAGGGAAAATTCTTAAGCCAATCTTTAAAGGAAACAGATTTAAAATTAGCAATTTCTGCTGCACAGGAGCCAAAGGCAAAGATTGCAATCGACGTTCCACACCAAAAGATTCCCAGCACTAGAATTGATAGTAAGAGAGATAGGTTTAAGGCTGTATCAGCTAAAAAATAGCCTCCAATTACCCAGGCAAACATTAACATATTGGGAAATACCAAGGACAAGATATGATCCCAACCGTCAAAGAAATTTTTCTTTATAAAAAATCCAATCATAATTCAAGTATAAATCAATAAGTCCCAGGAAGAAAACTCATCCTGGGACCACTTACAAGGTAAGTCTAGTACTGACCGAGAAGCTCTTCTAGGCGGCTTCGGCCAATAATCTTCATAAAGCTAGCAAGACGAGGGCCTGCATTCTTTCCGATAAGCACCTGGTACACAGCGGTAAAGAGGGCCTTTGGCTCCAAGCCACACTGATGTGCTACATCGTAAATTGCCTCGGACAAGGGCTTTTCTTCCAAAGTATCCATTACAGGCAATACGTCCTGATAAATCTTTTTGATGGCAGCCAATTCTGTTTCGTTCAGCTCTACCTTTGTTCCAACTGTCTTCAAGGCAAAGCGGAAATCCTCTGGGGCACACTCGGTAATCCAGTACCAAGCACAGCGGCAACGTGTTTTCAATCCCTCCAGCTGTTCAGGCTTTACGTCTGGCAGGCTGGCAATAACGGCATCGATGTTGCCAGAATTGGTCTGGAGCAGGTTACACAGGTGGCGCAAGGGCATCTGGTAGGGCATTACCTCTGGCATGCCATTTACCTGAGACAGCTCGTAAA
This sequence comes from Treponema sp., assembly GCA_045630225.1. Lineage (GTDB taxonomy): Bacteria > Spirochaetota > Spirochaetia > Treponematales > Treponemataceae > Treponema_F. Next base: position 6,432 of record JAZQSR010000001.1, read on the forward strand.
TACGGCGTTCCTTGGCATAAACATCATCATTCTTTGCCTTTTCCACACCCCAAGCAATTCGCTCAGTCTTGTCGTAGTCCTCGTAGGTTTTCAGTACATCCAAGTCAAAGCTGATGGAGAACTCGGTGTTGGGGCGAGTTCCTGCAAACATATAACGAACGATTTCTGGTGGATATACCCGCAGAACGTCTGGCAGGGCAATAACCTGTCCCTTAGAGGATGACATCTTTCCGGGGGTTCCCTTGATTCCGATAAAGTCATAGCGGAAGGTTACGGGAGCAGGCCAGTTGTAGATTTCTTCTGCCACCAAACGGGCAGTGTCAAAGGAGCCACCCTGACTGTGGTGGTCTTTTCCAGCTGGCTCAAAAACAGTCTTTTCAAACTGCCAGCGCATGGGCCAGTCAACTCGCCAACCTAGCTTTACGCCAGAAGCTGTACGAATATCAGCTGTTTCTGAGTGACCACATTCGGTACAGTGGTAGGTAAGGCCGTATTCCCCATCGTATCCATCGATAACGGTGGTATCACGATTACACTTCTCACAGAAAATAGCAGCAGGCCAATATTCTTCATCAGCAGGAATTTTATGGGCATCGTCTCGGTAACGATTCAAACAATCCTTGATCTTGTTTCGATTCTGCAGAGCAATCTTCATTCCCTCGTCATACATGTGGGAACGGTAGCGTTCTGCCTGATACAGGAATTCTGGGTGAATGCCAACGGCGGGAAGGGTAGACTCTACATCAATTTCATGGTGGCGAGCGTAGGAAGAGTCCCGATCAAAGGGATCTGGCACCATGGTAATGGGGAAGCGTAGACATTTTTCTAGCTCCTCAGATTTAGGCATGTTCAGGGGAACCTTGCGGAATACATCGTAGTCGTCCCAAGAATAGATAAAGCGAACATTCTTGCCTCGGTCACGGAGAGCCCGTACCACCAAGTCCACGGAAATAATTTCACGGAAGTTACCGATGTGGACAGTTCCTGATGGTGTGATGCCGGAAGCACAGGTATATACATCCAGGTCTCCACGCTCCCGGATGATTTTTTCTGCAGTTTGGTCAGCCCAGTGGCTTAACTTTGTCTGTTGATTAGAATTAGTTTGATTGGAATTGCTCATAATGTTGCATTATATAAGAAAGAGAATCTTTTGGAAATAGGCGGAGGACAGGTTGCGTATGACAGTTGATTTTGTCATGGGATTGGTGACTAGTGTTGCCACCGTGATTAACACTGTTTTCGTAGCTCTTTCCTACCTAAAAGGTAAAGATAAAGAGTAAAAAAATAACCGCCAGAGTTTCTCTACCACTTCTGACGGCTTTCAGCAATACAAAGTGGAGACGACCAAATGAGCTTGGGCATTTCCGCTTTTTACTATACCACAAGCATAACCTTCCGTCAAATGAGTTCCCCCAGTGGTAAGTTTGGTGAACCTTCCCTTTGCTCCAGCCTCACGGTGTTTACACTATACAAACAACAAGGTATAATTGATTTCTAGGAAATGTCCATAGTTCAGGCGGTTAGGTCTCCAAAGCTCTACCAGCTTTAGCTGGAATACGAGATTGAAGGAGGCTTGCGTATGACAGTTGACTTTGTCATGGGATTGGTGACTTGTGTTGCCACCGTGATTAACACTGTTTTCGTAGCTCTTTCCTACCTAAAAGGTAAAGATAAAGAGTAAAA
>JAZQSR010000002.1:0-15338 GCA_045630225.1 Treponema sp.
AATATGCCTGATACGACAATTGTGTCAGGAGATATTACAAATTCTGATGTAAAAAAGAAGGTTATTGAATTAACCAAGTTAATGGGATATTTCCCCATTTCTAACAGTGTAGAAGAAGCTATTTTATCTCTCAGCGAATAAGGAAAAGACCATGGAACAAATTAAAGAATTGCGTTCTTGCGAAAATGATGCCTTGTTCGACAGAACAAATATGTTTTTTAAGGAATTTCCTTCAGATTATCGTCAAATAAGATACTTTACTCTCTTGATTGTACAGTCCGCTCCCCTTGAAATTAAGGAAATTAACCTGCTAGAACAGCAGATTAGTGAGGTTATCAAGAATGCTGTTAAACACGGCAACGATTGTGACATTAACAAAAAGGTTCGTATTTGGTATTCCTTTAGCCCTACCCACGCCCACCTTATTGTAGAGGATGAAGGTGAAGGATTTAAAGATATGGAAAAATGGAACGAATTCAACAGAAAGCGTTTAGACTGTCTCCATAACCAAAACTACGACGAGTTAGCCAATTTTGTTTCCTTTAGAACAAACCGTAGCGATGACCAAGACGGAGGAAATGCTCTGTTCGCTGCATTAGAGTATTGGGATGGAGGTTTTGTCTACAACGGAAAGAGAAACGGTGTTGCCATGCTGAAGAAATTCCAGCAACGTCGTCACGGAATCAGAGCTGATGGAGAATAATTCCATCGGAAAATTTACTTTTATATATAAAACAAAAGGCTTACACTCTGAAAATCAATTCAGAAGGTAAGCCCTTTTTGTACCTTAATAAAAATTACATAAAAAGACATATTAGCCAAACAAATGGGACAATGCTCCAATATTCTCTGGAGATACAGCTGCTTGGTTTTCTATTTGAATGGCATTGAAGATTTCTTGCCGAAAAACCTTTACATTCTTAGGGGCTTCCACACCAATCTTCACTTGATCACCACGAATCTCAATTATAGTGACAGTTATTTCTTCACCAATCTTGATTTTCTGGTTCATTTTCCGGGAGAGTATCAGCATAGATTCCCCCGTTTTTTCATTTCTTCCAGAATATCATGCTTGGTTCCCCACCGTGAGTCAGAAACTACCACCTGCATACAATTATTGTTCTTTTTATTGACAATAATTGGCCCTTGCAAGTTAATGGTAACAGGAGAACCTTCTGCAGGAACAGTAACGATAGAAAGTACAAAGACATCAGCTGGAGAAGACACCCCAATCCAAGACAGAACTTTGTCATCTACATCCAGCTCGTAGTCGCTGCAAATCAGAAAGGGATCCACAACGAGAAAGGCCAAGGCTTTCTTTTCTGTTGACTGAAGCCAAAAGAAGGGCTCATATTCAGACTCGAACAACACGTATTCCGTGAACTGCTCAAAACCGAACAAACCTTCTGGAAAAATGAGTTTTTGACTATCGTCTACTGTAATTACGCCCTTGGCCTTTGTTTCTACTTGCATTTACTCTTCCTATCTGAGATAGTTCAACAAGGTACTTGAATACAACTTTGCAGCATTGCTCAAGGTTGCCTGCTGAACATATTCCATCATCTTCATATCAGTGATTGCCTTGGTAAAGTCCAAGTCACCTTCTCGGCTAATCATAGAAGTAACATTTAAGGCAGTCAAAGAGTTACGAGAAACGTTCTGCATGGCTCGCTCGTACTCTGAACCAGACTGGGCAAGGCGGGCAACCAAATTGTTTACAGAACCGTCAATTCCACCAAGAACACGACCACCGATAGCTTCCTGATCTCCAGTCAATAGGGCATCACGAAGAGCAATCACGCTATCAAAGAGAGAGCCACCGGAAACACGAACGCTGTCTCCCAAATTGTAGGGAGGCTGCTGACTTGCATCTTTGATAAGACCAAGATCGTTAAGGGTGGTTCCAGACAAATCCTCCAACCACAACTGACGGGAATCGGTGGTCTGGAGATTCAAACCAAAGGTTACAGGGTCAATAGAAGCCTTTACCGCTGCACCAGAATCATTGATTTTGGCAACAATGGCATATACGTTGTCTCCTGCATTTAAGGCAATTTCATGACCATCTACGGAAATAACACCATCAGCAGGTACACGGAAGGCAGAAGCATCACGGCTGGAATATAATTCCTGGGGCTGAGACCAGAATACCTTGTTTCCTGCAGAAGAAGTTTCAAGATAGGCATTTTCATCCACTTCAACCTTGTTTCCTGCCACATTACCGTTATAGCGAACTGCAGCAATCTTTGGCTCAGAGGCTCCAGGAACGGTGGCCATCTCAATGTCAAAGGCGGTGCGGTTTGTTCTTGTTCCTGCAAACAAGGAGTTTCCGTCGGGGCCAGTGGCATTAGCGTTTTGAACCAATTCTTCCAGCAACTCATCTACCTCGGCAGCCATGTTCTGCATGTCCTCTGGGGTATAGGTTCCGTTAGCACCAGTAATGGCAAGCTCACGGATACGATGCATGATTTCCAGGGACTGGTCCATGTAGCCTTCAGTCAAAGCCAAGCGGTCAGTAAGTACCTGGGCATTCTTCTCAAAGGTCTGAACACGTCCAAGATATGACTGGTAGCGAACCAAGTGACCTGCTGCCAAGGGATCTTCTCGCAGGGACTGAAGCCGCTGCTGGCTACTGAGCTGATTATTTACTCGTGCCTGGCGGGACTCCTGCAATCGCAAGCTTCCCTGCAGGTCATTATTCATCATTGCAGAACTAACTCTTCTCATATTCTATTTCCTTTGGGTTATACCCCGAGTCTATTGATAACGGTATCCAGCAATTCATCGATTACAGTGATGTAACGAGCAGAAGCATTATAGCCGTGCTGGAACTTGATGATGTCTGCCAACTCCTCATCGATGTTGACGCCAGAAATGGAATCCCTTAATGTCCGAAGGTCTGCCATAACAGTTTGCTGACTCAGCAGATTGATTTCAGCCTGCTCTCCTTTGAGACCTACATTTGTAACAGACTCAGCAAAGTAGTCATCTAAGGTGCGGTAGCGACCAATCATTACCTGAGAATTGCGGATTGAGGCAATTTCAGTGGCAGCAGAACTATCACCGTTTTCACCATAGCCAGAACCAGCTGGGAAGGAGGAAGCCACAGACAGTACATCACTGACAATGGCAGGATTTACGGCAATATAGGCAGAAGGATTGTGTACAGGAGAAACAGCATACTGGGCTCCATTGCCAGTACCAGCTCCTGCTAAAGCATTTACAGCGTTAGGCTGAGCAAAATCATAAGCATTTGCAGCACCAGAACCAGCTAAGATTCCAGAGTATCCAGCCAAGAAATGACCAGAATCCTCTACGTGACGAATCACAAAGTCAGGGTTTGCTGGATCCTGGGCAGTAGTAGCCTTCAATACCAGATGGTTGTTGCGGTCAAGATAGGCTTTTACCTCACCGTCAGAGTCGTTAATGCGGGCAATAACTGATTCTACAGTATCTGTGGGATAGTAAGGTACATCGATGTTGCCATTTTTACCAGCAATGGTAATCGTTCCCTCAAAACCAACCTGCTCCTGAGGATTCAGTGCATGGGTACCAGAGAGGCGGAAAATATAGGATGAGTCTTCCACACCATCTCCGTTGCGGTCAAAATTACCAGCCACATCAGTAACAAAGGGCTGCTGAACAAAGAAATCAAGTCCAGTAGTATTGTTGGCACCTACAGCATTACGATGGATATCATTTACCAAGTCGGCAAAGTTCATGGTCATGGTGTTCAGCTCCTGCAATTCGTTGCGAACATCTACGTCACGAAGCTCAATCAAGGCTCCCAGTGAACCGCCAGAAATCTGAGCCAAGTTACCAGTGTCAGACCACACTACCTGGCTGTAGGTATTGTTATCTGTAGGAGAAATTGTGTCAAAGGCACGGGCTACTCCCCCCTGCACCAGCACCTGACCGTCAAGGTGAACCATGAACTCGTCAGCATCACGCTGGTCGGTGGTAACGTTTACTAAAGAAGAAAGCTTTTCCACCATCAAATCACGGCGGTCCAGCAGATCGTTGGGACTGTCTCCCATGGCACGGACTCGAACAATCTCCTTGTTCAATTCTGCAATCTGCTTGGTATAGTTGTTTACCTGCTGTACGGTGGCTTCGATATCTCCATTCAAGAGGGTTCCGATTCCTGCAAGGCTATTTTCACGCTGACGGATGGAGTTCACCAAGGTCTCTCCACGGGAAACAATGGCCTGACGAGCTGCCTGAGATTCAGGATACAAGGACAATTCCTGCCAAGACTGCCAATAGCTGTCCATATTGGAGCGGATGGATACGTCCTGGGGCTCGTTGTAAATCTGCTCCAGCATAACGTAATATTTTTCTCGTGTAGACCAGTAAGATTCCTGATTTGTCTGGGCAACAATGCGGGACTCCAGCATTTCGTCACGTACACGAGTAATGCTTTCCACGCTTACTCCCTGACCAATCTGACCGGGACGCTCAGCACGAGTCAAGTCTGGGCGATACAAGGGATCAAACTGACGCAACTGTACACGCTGACGTGAATAACCTTCTGTGTCGGCGTTTGCGATGTTGTGACCAGCAGTTTCAATGGAAGTGGTCTGAGCCATGAGACTGCGCTTACCTAATTCAATTCCTGCAAATGAAGAAGCCATCCTATACTCCTTTAATTATAATACGGTATTAAACAACAGGTTTTCCGGAACTGGCTTAATGACAGAGCCAGTATTGGAATACACTGTATTACGATTCTTTGGGATTACTGAATCAAAAACTTCCTGTAAAAAATCCTTTGTAATCCGTATGTAATCGTTCAAGGCGTCATTTTCCACCTTGGAAACAGACAATTTTCGTCGCACCTGATGAAGCACATCCTTTACCACGGGACGCAAATCTTCTGGAAGCATTGTGGATACCTGATGCATACTTGGCACAGGTTGTGAACCAGAGACACCACAAATCTGGCAACAAAGCTCTTCCCGCTTTGCCTCCAATTGAGTAAAATTCTCCGTCAATTCATTGAGTTTAAAGAGGGTAGTATCCAAATCAACCCAATTTTTTTCTGTAACCGCCTGACGAACAAGCTTTTGCAACTCAATCATTGAGTCAAGCATCTCATTCTGGGAAGTCAGGATAGCCAGCAAATCTGCAGCTGCCTTCTTGTCCATAAAGGCATCCTCCATGAATCCATAATTCTTCATTATTATATCGGCAGAAATAGCTCAAATTTAAAGGGAAATATATAAAAAAAGAGGGCCTGGTAAAACTTACCAAGCCCTCACAAAAAAGGAGAGGAGGATGCAGAAAATCAGAACATGCAGTGTGTGCAACTACATGTTTCTGTAGAAACTGCGGTGATTGTGTTGCTCTTGCAATCTATAAAACAAACCACCAGTCAAAAGGATGGTTACAAGAAAATAAAAAAAAATTACGATTTTTTTGAAAAAAACGATTAAAGCAGATACTCCCGCAGACAGTTCTCCTTCCTTGATTCATTGGCTACCATGATGTACAATGCACTATCTTTTGGAGGTTCACTATGATGATGTATGACGTTCAGACAGGTTTTCAGTTGGGAGATCCCAACATCATTCCCCTATCAGACCAGAGCCAGTTACCCACATTGACAGATGTACAGAAGGAATTTAGCACAATGATTCTTTCTGCCTCAGGATGGCGAAAGGTCTTTGCCCTTTCTGGAGATGAGGAAGATGCCACAGCAGAAATTGGAGCTACAAATGGTGTGCTTTCTGCCCTCATTGCCCAGGTCTTTGCAGACTACATCATCCAGCGCTGTGGCCCCAGCTGCAAGATTGCATTGGGACTTGATGCCCGCCCCACTGGTACTCAGATTGGAGACATCATCGCTCGAGTTTTGGCAGGGAGAGGCATTCAGGTAGAATATCTTTTTATCACTGCCGCTCCAGAAATCATGGCCTATAGCCGCCAGCTTGACGGCTTTGTGTACGTTTCTGCCAGCCACAATCCTGTAGGACACAACGGTATTAAATTCGGCCTGAACGATGGCGGCGTCCTTCCTGGAGAAGAAACCGCTAAGCTCACTGCAGCTTTTACCCAGCTTTGTAGCAAGAGCGAGTCCATTTCTCTAGCTGCCCAACTGGTGGCTGCCTGTCCAGAAGAAGCTATTCAGAAAATCTTTGCAGAAAGTGCTAGCTGCAAGGCTCGTGCTGTAGCAAGCTATCGTGACTTTACTCGTCTTGTGGTTTCAGGAACAGATGATCAGCAGCAGCAAAAAGACTTCTTTGATCTCATTGCCCAAACCACAAAGAAAAAGCCTTTAACCGTAGTGTGCGACATGAACGGTTCTGCCAGAAGCCTTTCTCTCGACAAGAAATTCCTTCCTGAATGTGGCATTGGTTTTGACGCCATCAACAACAAGCCACGAGAAATTGTTCATGCCATCATTCCCGAGCCAGAAAATCTTGTTCACTGCGCCCGCTTCATGGAGGAACAAAAGCCCTCCAATCAAGCCATTACCCTGGGCTACATGCCAGACTGCGACGGGGATCGGGGAAACATCGTGTACTGGGATGATGCAAGTGGAAAAAGCCAGGTGCTAGAGGCTCAGGAGGTGTTTGCCCTTTCTGTTTTGGCCGAATTAGCCTATCTTGACTATAAAATTGAATCAACGGGAGAAAAGGCAAAAGCAGGAGTTTCTGTAAACGATCCCACCTCCATGCGAATTGAAGAAATTGCCGCCGCCTTTGGTGCCACAGTTTTCCGAGCAGAGGTGGGAGAGGCAAATGTAGTTAATCTAGCTCGTGAAGCACGGCAAAAGGGCTATACCATTCCCATTTTGGGAGAAGGCTCAAACGGTGGAAACATTACCCACCCAGCAGCTGTTCGTGACCCCATCAACACCATCTTTGCCCTGGTGAAGCTCCTTGCAATTCAAGACACCACCTTGGCAGATGGTTCTGTTAAGCAGGGCCTGTTCCATCGCTGGTGCTGCAAGTCTGGTCAAGAAATGTCCTACAAGGCAGATTTTACCCTGGCAGATATCATTGCCACATTGCCTGTATACACCACCACTGGTGTTTCAGAAAGTCGAGCTCTGCTGAAAATCAAATCAACAGACCACGGTGTGTTAAAAGCTCGTTTCCAGCAAGAATTTGAAGCAAGCTGGCAAGAAAAGAAAGACCAATTGGCACGGAATTACGGTATTGAGTCCTACGAAGCTATCTGCAACAAGGGTACCACGGAAACAAGGAACCTTTCTGATTACAGTATTTCTGGTAAAGGTGGTCTTAAAATCTTGTTTAAAAACGGAGCAGGAAAAGCGGTGGCCTTTATCTGGATGCGGGGAAGTGGCACCGAGCCAGTGTTCCGCATTCTCTGTGATGTACGAGGAAACAAAAAGAAGATGGAAGAAGCATTATTAGCTTGGGAAACAGAGCTTTTGGAAAAGGCTGATTCATAAAGTCTTTTTCAAGACTCACACAGAAGTTTGAGGATTGCTTCCCGATTTTTTGTTGAATTGGCATCACGGTGAATGTATCGCTGGCTCATGGGATGGCTTTTGGAAGCACCCTCAAACTCACCTACCACCTGCAAGGGACTGCCTGCAAGCACTACCACATGATGAGCCAAGGCCAAGGCTTCCGACACATCGTGGGTAACTAGCACAGCAGTCCTTCCCTCTTGTTCCAGTAATTTTTCTGTCAATTCCATCAACTGGAGCTTAAGCTTAATATCTTGAGACTGGAATGCTTCATCCATCAGCAAGACGGTGGAAGGAAAGGCAAAGGCTCTGGCAATGGCACATCGCTGTCGTTGGCCCCCAGAACACTGAGCTGGCAAGAAGTCGGCCTTTTCTTCCAAATGGACTGCTTTCAAAAAGTTTTGACTGCGTTCTTTCGCCATCTGTTCTCCCAAAAGGGATTCCACTGGCAACATCACATTTTTTTTCAAGGAATACCAGGGCAACAATCTTGGCTCTTGAAAAAGATAGGACACCGAACCATCACACTGTATCCATCCTTGGTCAGGTTGTAGCAATCCTGCAATACAATCTAACAGGCTTGTTTTTCCAAGCCCGGAAGAAGCCATTAAGGCTGTTACCTTTTGTGCTTCAAAGCTATAAGAAAAATCTTGAAACAGTTGGGAATTACCACGTTTGAGCCACAAGTTATGTATCGTAATATTTTGTAATCCCTGTTGACTTTCTTTCATTTTGTGGTCTTTCCTCCCGTTAAAAGTCCTCGCTTCCGTAAAACAAAGGAAAAAAGTCTTTCCAAAACAAAGCTCAAAATAACCAGCACCAAGGTAATGGCAAAAACTTGAGCTGTCTCTAAATGCACCTTTGCACTTTGCAACAAGGTTCCTGCCGAACGATGGGGAAGACTAATCACCTCCGCTGCCGCCACTACCTTCCAGCTCAATCCAAAGACTGCCAGACTACCTGAAAAAAAATATGGCTTGCAGGAAGGAAAATACAGATGACGAAGCATTTTTCCTCTGGAAAATCCATAGACTCGGCAGCAGGCAATCAACTCCTTGTTGGTATTCTTTATTCCCGTTTCTATTGAACTAATCATCACTGGAAGACTCATGACTACCGCAACAAAAACAGGAACAAGGGAAGTTCCAAACCAAAACAAAGCTAAAAGAATGAAGGACACCACGGGAGTTGCCCGCAAAATTGCCAAGGGAAAGTCAAGGAGATTACGAAAAATCTCCTGTGCTCCAGCAGCAGCCCCCAAGAGAGTGCCTATCACCACAGCAATTCCAAAGGCTGCCAAACTTCTGCAGACGGTAGCTCCCACATGTTGCCAAAACAAGGGCTTTCCTATGTCTTGCACCAAGACCTCCAGCGTTTCCCTAGGCAATGGCAAGATGAGGGGAGAATTTATCACCATGGCTAAAATCTGCCAAACCACAAAAATGATTCCTACAGACAAAAGTGTAGCCACATACCGCCGATGCAGAAGTTTTTTACCCATTATTCAAAATAAAAGCTGTCACCGGGAAGAACTCCACCAATAGCCTCTGGAGCAAAATCTAAGAAGATGGAAAACAATTCTTCCAGTTGAGGGCGAGCCTCTTGGGCAGGGATGAACACATAGGCTCCGTTGGGAATCACCTTTGAAGCAATGGGAGCTTGCAAGCCCAAGGTATGGCTCTGCACTAAAGTTCCTGCCTCGGAAGGATTTGATACTGTCCAATCTACTGCATTTCTTACACTTTCCAGCAAACCTCTCAAAATCTCAGGCGAGGTTTCTGTCAATGATTTCCGTGCAACCAGCACTGTCATAGGATAGTTTTCCCACTCATTTCCAGAGGCCTCATTTAAGGTAGCATATTCTTCCTGCAAGTTAATTGCCCTACGAACAGAAGCATCCTTAGTGGTAGCCACCGTGGCAAAAGGCTCTGGAACAACGGCATACTGAATTTTATCAGACAAAAGAGCCGCCGCAATTTCAGCTGCAGGCACAGAAAAATCTAAAGCCACTGAGTTAGCATCAGGAGTAGCACCATCATCAGCAATGGTAATTCCATTTACCTTAAGTAAATAGCGGAACATGTACTCAGGTGTTGCACCCTGTCCTGCCACATTCACAGTCTTTCCTTTTAAGTCGGCCAAGGAAACAATAGACTCATCCTTTGTAATCAGGTTCAACATTCCCTGCCCCATAACTGCAGCCACCACAAGAGCACCATTATTTTTAGTAAAAACCTTTGCAGCCACATTGGGAGGAAGGATTCCCACGTCAATTTCACCCTTCAAAAGCTTGGGCAAAAGTACATCTGCTCCAGCCACCACCTGAAACTGAAAATCAGCTCCAGAAACTTGTGGCTTATTCTCAAACAAATAGGCCATGGGAATGCCACTGGGACCGTTCAAAGCAGCAACATTGATGGTTCGATTTCCAGCAGAAGGAGCCTCACTGCTAGGAACATCTCCTCCTTCCCTCTTTCCACCAGCAAAAACTACCGTTGTCATCAACAAAAAGACAGCACTCGCCATAAAAACTCGATTATGTTTATTCATCAAATCTCCTAAATACAAAAAATGAAGGCCGCTAAAAGTCCTTTCAGCAGCCCCTCAGTTTGAGTTATATAAAATAGTTCCTATACAACCGGTTATCTATTTTCTTTATAAATCTCAGCCAAAAGTCTTAAACCTTCTCTCACCTCATCTTCTGGCCCAGAATAGTTTACTCGCAAACACTTATCATAATGACCATGACAGGTAACAGTAGGATCTTCAACACCAAAGAAAAAATACTCCCCTGGCACAGTCACCACACCCCGCTCCTTCAGTTTGCGGTACAGCTCCAAAGTTGTAATCTTCAAGTCCCGAAGATACAACCACAGGAAAATAGCTCCTTCACTGCGGTGAATCCAAAAATCTCCGCCGTCAAAAAATTCCCTAATCCAAGCCACAGCCTGCTGAGATTTTTTTTGATAGAAGGGCTGCACGTAGTTTTTAGCCACCTCTACAATCTCACCAGAAGCAATGCAGTTTTGAGCAATGGCCTGTCCGCCGGAACCAGATGCCAAGGCAGCAATGGCATTTACATTTGACATGGCAGAAGCAATTTCTGGTGTAGCCACTATAATACCTGTTCTCAAAGCAGGTAAACCAATCTTTGACAAGCTCATGGAAAGCACCACAGACTCATCCCAGTAAGGAGCAGCCTCATCAATAAATACAATATCTGGGAAGGGCAAGCCATAAGCATTATCCACAAAGAGGGGAATATCATACTTGGTGGCCAGGGCTGCCAGATGATGAATTTCTGTATCCGTCAACACGTTTCCAGTAGGATTGGTGGGACGGGAGACACACATTGCCCCCACATCATCATGGTTTGCAAGATAGGACTCCAAAAGCTCAAAGTCAATAAAATACTTAAAACTCCTATCATCATAATATTCACAGCGAGCAGGAATAGAAACCATCAAATCTGGTTCCAATCCTTGGTCTGCATACCCAACATATTCTGGCACCAAAGGAAAAAGAATCTTTTTCTTATGCTCCACCCCATCGGCACCTGTAAAGGTTCCTGAAAAAAGATTGAAAAGATAGAAGAAAGCAGACTGGCTCCCGTTGGTAATAGCAATATTTTCAGGCCCCACCTTCCAACCATATGTTTCAGAAAGGAACTTCGCCATTGCATTAATAAAGCCAATTCTTCCCTGAGGCGGATCATACAAGGAAATCAGCTTTTCAAAGCCCCCCTCCTCTGCCATAATCCGCTCCATTTCCCGTCGGAACATGGCCTCAGCCTCAGGAACACGGGCAGGATTGCCACCCCCCAAACGATAGGGTGTTACACCTTCAGGCAGGGGACGGCCCAAATCATCCATCAATTGCAAGATACCAGAATGACCAGTAAGTTTTTTACCAAAATCAGAAAATGAATATTTCATTTTTATTTACTCACTAAATGTTGTGCAAGCCTTCTTGTATTCAGCTGCTGTCAATGAAAAAATATCTACATCAGGAGCAGCCTCAAGCATTGTCACCTGACCATGAAAATTCACATTATCATCAATTCTCAAACGAAGTGTAGAAATATCACCCACTACACGACTGCCCGAGGCGATTTCTATCTTGGAGGTTGCATACAAATCACCTTCCACATCTCCTGACACCAAAATTGAATCTGCAGCAATCTTTGAAACCTGACAATGAGCTGTCTTATCAATCTTCAAATTACCAGAAGATTCAATCTTTCCATCAAATTTTCCAGTAATTACAAGATTGTCGGTAAATTCCAACTCCCCAATAAATTCAGTTTTTTGACCAAGAACGGTAACATTACCTTCTTTCATATTAAATGAGTACATCGAACCCTCTCTTAATTTCTTTTTCTGGAGATACACCGAACCACAAGACCAACTACTAGCAATAGTCCACTGGTCACTACAAAAATCACGCCTACGTAATCTCCCAGACGAGTATATATTGTTTTTACACTTTTATCCATAACCGGAATGGAACCTACTACATAGGTTTCGACGAAGGGTTCCGCCATAGCTAAAATTTTTCCATTAGGATCGATAATACATGTTTGACCAGTGGTAGTAGCACGCACTGTTGGCACTCGATTTTCCACGGAACGAAAAACTGCCATGGATAGGTGCTGATACTGACAAGCCAAACTCTTTGACCAAGCATCATTGGAAAGATTTACGAAGGCCTGGGCTCCGGCATTTACAAATCGCCGCCCCACAAAGCCAAAGGTATCTTCAAAGCAGATTGGTGTACTAAAATTGATTTTTGTTGCACCTTCATTCCCTTCCACTTCAAAAACCACAGGCTCATCTCCAGGCTCCCACATATGTGTATCACCATTCAATAACATTTCGTATAATTTGGGAAATTGCTTGTCAAAGGGAAAATACTCGGTAAAAGGAACAAGCTTCATCTTGCCATATACCTCTGGTACAGGAGGCAAAGTATTTTTTCCCGGATTAAAGAATAACACCGCGTTATAATCAATTACACTATTCCCCAAGCTGTCAACACCGTGATCATTTCCAATCACAAAGGGAACAGGAGCTCTATCAAGATAATGAAGAAGGTCATCTACCAACTGAAACTTATCCCGTTCATATCGATGCTGATAATGCCAAAGTATCCTAGGCACAAAGGCCGTTTCTGGCCATACCACAAAATCCACTTGAGGATGTTCTGTCAAAGCCTCATCAGAAAGACGCTTCAATGTTTTTAGATCCCGCTGATAAGCAGAAATCCCTCCCACCCAAGGGTCAGAATTCTGCTGAATGAGAGCTACTTCCACCTGAGGATTTTCTGTGTAGTCTATAGGAGAAACAAATCCATAAATCAAAACACCTATAAAAACCACCAACCAGCAACAACCAGAAACAAGGTGTTTTTTGCAGGCCTGAGGTAGTTTTTTTATCAGTGCTTTCAATCCACCTGCTTCTTCCTGACTCATGCGATAAGCATCTACAATAACACCAGTGAACCAAGCTGAAGTAAAGGTTATGAGTGCATTAAGCCCCCAAAGCCCCACCGTATCTACAATTTGAATTAAAGGCAGAATTCTCCAGTGAGAATAAGCCAAAACACCGTAATGAAAACCGGAAAATCCCAAGGTTTTCACATAGTCGTAGGCACACCATACTAACCCCTGAACAAGCCAACCCCACTTTGGGAAAAGACTTGCAGCAGCCTTTAGCAAGGGAAAGGCCAGCATAAGATAAATGCCATACATAAACGAAATAACAAAGATTCCTAGAGGATGAAAGGTTGCCAGCCAATAAGTAAAGAGACAGTATGCACCTACACCGTAGGCAATCCCCCAAAGCCAAACTGTTTTCCAAGAAACAAAACGAACTAAAAGAAAAACAGGAATAAGAGAAAAATAAGCTAAAAAAGGAAAACCATTGACATTGAAAAGATTTGGTTGCGGAAGAGCAAACAATAGTATAGCAAGAACAAGAAGTGAAAAAGCAATGCCACATCGAGCAAGCAAAGAATAGGAATCAGTTTTATGACACCGCTCCACCATGGATATGTACTACTCCTCTACAGTTAAATTCCAAACAGCTTTTTTTAACTCTTGTCCTGAACGGAATGCTACTATATAGTGAGGTGGTACAGATAAACTATCCCCTGTCTTTGGATTTCGAGCCTTTTTCCTCTCTTTACGGAGACGCAACTCAAAGGTGCCAAATCCCCGCAACTCAATGGTTGCTCCATCCATAAGGGCTTCTTTTAACTGTTCCAAGGCGGATTCAAAAATATCTTGTACAATCCGCTTTTCATAACCAGTTTCCTGACGGATACTGTCAACTAAATCATACTTTGTTACCTTTTTTGATTGCATACTATCTTCCAAAATTTTTTTTACGAAATTAAAATTATAAAACGAGGGACACTGCATCACTGCAATATCCCATCCGTTTCCTTAGTTTGCAGCCACGCTGCCGAATGAAACATTGTACAGTTTCATCATTCGTGACTTTTTGCGAGACGCAGAATTCTTTGTCAGAATACCTTTTCCAGCAGCAGTATCCAACTCCTTTACCAGAGCCTTCAACAACTGGGCGGCACGCTCAGAATCCTTAGCGTGAACAGCCTCTACGTATTTTCTAGCACTTGTTCGAACAGAACTCTTTGCTGATTTGTTGCGTAAACGGCGAACTTCACTCTGCTTGTGTCTCTTTTCTGCAGAAGAATGCTTTGTGGCCAAGAGAAACCCCCAAAAAAAATACTTACACTTGTGTTAAAAACAACACAAACTTGCATAATGTTATCAAAAACAGGTAACATAGTCAAGTGAACCGCACTATTTTGCCTTCCTGCGTGAGCAAAATGAAACAATTGTATGGCCCCTCAACTTTATGATACGTATCAACATATTGACAACAGAGACACATTCAGTTATCATCATACAATAATCGATTATTCCTAAGATAGGAGGCAAGCCATGGCTGGAGCCAGTAAGAACTCTCGTACAACCGTTACCACCCATAAGTTCATTTGTAACTGTGGTGGTGAAATTGTAATGAAGACA
Source organism: Treponema sp. (assembly GCA_045630225.1). Classification (GTDB taxonomy): domain Bacteria; phylum Spirochaetota; class Spirochaetia; order Treponematales; family Treponemataceae; genus Treponema_F. Next base: position 14,496 of record JAZQSR010000002.1, read on the forward strand.
TTGTTTGAGAAAGGCAGATTAAAGAACGTTGCCGAGTGCACACAGTGCAAGCGTGTTGAACGCCGCCCCAAGGACTTCAAATAATTAGTTCCTTGCAGCTGTTTTAGGTATTCCTAATTTTCAGCTGAACTTCTCACATAGAAAGACTATCACAAGGGATTCCTTGGATAGTCTTTTTTGTTTTAAATATCATTCCAAACTACTTACAATACGATATTACTGTTTACTAGCATGCCATTCGTCCAACTGAGCTTGAATCAAGGCCTTTCCTTCATCAAGGATATGCAGTTGTTCTTGTTTATTAGTAGGAGCAGGATATATTTTTAAAATCTTTACACGATAAGAGCCATTTTTCAAATTTCTGATAATTCCATCCAAAGTAGAAATCTGATAGCCTCCGTCCAAAGCACAGACAGCAACAGGCATGGGAGCCTTATCTAATAAGCGTCTAAAACCAGCTGCATAAAAGGTACGTAACTTACCATCGCGGCTTCTTGTTCCTTCAGGAAAAATAACAGGAATTTGACCACGTTGCACCACTCTTTCGGCAAACTTATCTAAGGTTTTCATGGCTACAGAGGGACTACCTGTACGAGGAACAAGAGCATGTTCATGAACTCGTAACATTTCTGAAACCATGGGAACGTGGCGACCTAATTCAGCCTTAGCTACAAATCGCAAATCTCTGTCTCGCAAAAAATTCATATAAACAGGAATATCTAAAAGGCTTTGATGGTTTGACATAATCAAAAACTGTTGAGGAAGCTCCGACTTTAAGTTTTTTTCTCCTTTAAACTTAAAATTTTTATAAACAGCAAGAATTGAAAAAATGAGGGGAGCACA
>JAZQSR010000003.1:0-2223 GCA_045630225.1 Treponema sp.
CATTATTGTTTCTGTCCATGGTATGGGCTATGGAGAAAAGTCTACAGAAGGATATGATACTGCTTCCCTTGTAAATAACAACAAGGACGATTACCATGCACTGTTGTTAGTAAAGGATTTTAATGCTTCTGGTGAAATTGCAACAGACATGACCTTTATGACAAATGCAGATGTACCTACTTTAGCATTGGAGGGAATCGTAGAAAATCCAATGAATCCCTTTACAGGTAATCCTGTAAACTCTGATGCTAAAGCTGATGGTGTTTATATCACTACCGATGATATTTTCATGCCTCACCATGGTAAAAGTGATTATATTTTCACCGTACGAGATAACTTATGGTACCATGTAAAGGACAACATCTTTGTAGATAGCAACTGGACGCAGGAGGTTCCTCAGTGAGCGTAGGTGAGGCATTGTATGCAATCATACTGTATCCCATAGTACAAGTTATAGAGGTTGCCTATAAGTTATTCAGTCAGCTGTTCAACAACACTGGTATAGCGGTGATGGGTGTAAGCTTTGTGGTGACGGTGCTGTGCTTGCCTTTGTACATTGTAGCGGAGCGATGGCAGCAGTTGGAGCGAGACACCCAAGCTCGGCTTAAAGGTGGAGTGGATAGAATCAAGGCGGTGTTTAAAGGGGATGAGCAGTACATGATTTTGTCCACCTTCTATCGCCAGAATCATTATCATCCCATGATGGCACTTCGCTCTAGCTTTGGCTTGCTGATTCAGGTGCCCTTTTTTATGGCGGCCTACAGCTGTCTTTCCAGCTTGCCTGCCTTGCGGGGGCAGTCCTTTTTGTTTATCCGTGACATGGGAGCTCCTGATGCCTTGTTTACCATTGGTGGATTTGGGGTAAACGTGCTGCCTATTGTCATGACTCTTATCAATATTGCTGCTGGTGCCATCTACACCAAGGGTTTTCCCTTTAAGGAGAAGGCTCAGATTTACGGTATGGCCCTGTTGTTTTTGGTGATTCTGTATAACTCACCTGCTGGCTTGGTGCTGTACTGGACTATGAACAACGTGTTCTCCTTGGTAAAGAATATTTTCTACAAGCTCAAGCATCCCGTGTGGGTTTTGTATATCCTGATGTGTGTGGGAATTGTATTAGCTGACATCTATATATTGTTTATATATGGTGGAAGTGCCAGTATAGCAAAGCGGTTGGCTGCAGTAATCCCCTTTACCTGTTTGGTTTTGGTACCATATCTTGTTCGTGGAGTAAATTGGCTGCTGAATAATAGAGTTCAGAATTTTGCAAATACCCCTTCCTCTACAAAGCTGAAGGTATTTATTCCTGTGGCCTTGGCATGGGCTTTGCTTTCTGGATTGGTATTACCATCTTCCCTTATAGCTTCTTCTGTATCTGAGTTTTCGGACATTGGTAGTTTTGGAAATCCAGCAATGTTTTTGTGGTATTCCTGCTTCCAGAGTCTTGGTCTATTTGTATTTTGGCCACTGTGTATTTTCTTTTTATTTAAGGAAAAGATACAGACATTGCTGACTATATTGTTTTCCATGGGATTTGTATGTAGTGTGGTAAATGCTTTTCTCTTTGTAGTAAACTATGGGCCTATGGATATTACCTTAACGTTCGAGAATAGTGTTGAACAGATAATGAACAACCAAGTAATTATGAATGTATGTGTAATGCTGTTTCTTTATGTACTGGTTTTTGTTTTGTTAGCTAAAAACGGGAAAAAATGGTTGTCCTCCTTCGCTACCATTGGAATGCTTGCATTTGTAACATGGAGTTTATTAAATTTAAATTCTATTAATAAATCCTATGATCAATATCAATATTTGAAAAAACAGAATGATTCTGCTATCCTTGGCATGGAACCTGTATTTAATTTTTCAAAAACAGGGCAAAATGTCGTTATAATCATGTTGGACAGAGCAGAAAGTGCGTATTTTGAGTCGATCTTAAATGATTATCCAAAATTTCAAGAACTATTTTCTGGTTTTACCTATTTTAAAAATACCTTAGCTTTTAATGGTTCTACTCTTATGGGAGCTCCAGGTTTATATGGTGGTTATGAATATATTCCTTCAGCTATGAATCACAACTCTGAAATTTCACTCAAAGAGAAACATAATCAGGCATTGTTGCTTATGCCACGGATTTTTACTGAAGAAGCTAACTTTTTAGCTACTATGACTGATACTTCTTGGGGAAATTATAGTTATATTGCAGATTTAGATTTTGTGAAG
>JAZQSR010000004.1:0-4783 GCA_045630225.1 Treponema sp.
CTCTTATGCCCCTGCTGCCTACGTTGACAGAGAAACGCTTTGGAACGCCGTCCAGGAGAAAGAGAACCGCGCGAACAGCCAGGTTGCAAGACAGTTCATCATCGCAATGCCAAAAGAATGGACACATGAAGAATCCATAACCCGTGCCAGGGAATTTCTTCAGAAGAATCTTGTGGATGCTGGAATGGTTGTGGACTGGGCTTTCCATGAAAACGGCAAAGAAAAACAGAACGCACATTTGCATTGTCTGTGTACTTTGCGAGGCTTCAAAAAGGACGGCAGTTGGGATGCCAGGGAGCGCAAGGAATATGCCTTGGATGAAAACGGGCAGCGTATTCCAGAGATTGACCCAAAGACGGGAGAACAAAAAATACGCAGCCGAAATCGTAACGGCAGCGTAACAACAGAAAAAGTGTGGAAGCGTGTGACAGTACAAAGCAATACTTGGAATACCCGCCAGTTCTTGCGTGACCTTAAACAATCATGGGTTGAGTATTGCAACGGCTATCTGCAGGGAGAATCCCAGATAGACAACCGTTCCACCCATGAGCAAGAATCGAACAGAATCCCCCTGCTCCATGAAGGCCCAGAAGCCAGGGCAGCATTGGAGCGTGGCATTGTGTTCGATGTTATCAGAGAGAACCAGGAAAGGCGGCAGCTTAATGCGGCACTTGCCAGGATAGAGCAGCTTATCCGTGATGCACGGAAGATGCTGGATGAAATCAGAGAGAAATTTATCAAGTGGAGAGAAGAACATGACCAAAGAAGAAGCCTTACAGCAGAAGAACTTATTAGAAGACATGGAGGATATTCTACGCCAGTACCAAGAACTGACCCAGGATATGCTATTGGAACTGGAGAAGATAGCCCCTACCAACGAATCAAAAACATAACGGCGCAGCTGGAAAACCGAACCGAACAGGTTCGGAAGCACAGACAACGCCTTTAACATAGAGGTAAAACTATGGAGAATTATTTTGAAGAATTTGAAGAAAGAGAACACAACAAGGGAATGACCGTTGTTGCTTGCTACCCAGGCAAGACAGCCCAAGTAATTGAAATTGAAGGTAGCCTGGAAAGTATGCAGAAATTTGTAGGTGGTTCTATCCAAGCCGTATATCCGTTCAATGACCCCGTTGCTATTATCTGTAATGACGAAGGTAAATTGATTGGGATGAAGCCAAACCGAGCTTTGTATACCGAGAATGGCGAAATGTATGACTTCATTTCGGGACCAATGTTTGTTTGTTGTCTGGGAGAGGAAGATTTTGCATCCCTCCAAGGGGAGCTGTTGGAAAAGTACCTGGACAAATACAAGCATCCAGAAGTGTTCGTGAAAATTGGAAATGATATTCTGGCAATGAAAATTCCTGAACCGCAGAAAAAAGAGGAACAAACACAGAAAAACCATATTCATAGAAAAATATAAGAAAATCAAACTTTTACCCTACATTATTTTGCATATTAACCTATAATAAGTATGTAAAATAAAATTAGAAAGGTGATTTTTATGACATTTGAACAGAACCTAGATTTCATGAAAAAAGACTACTGCAACCGTACAGGAAAAGCACTATCCGATTTGAGCCAGGAAGAAAAACAAGCTCTGCATTGGGCGGTGGAACAGATGGAATCTGAGTGCTTGATTATCCAAGGTGTACATGAAGCAACAGATGTGTTCCCACCGAAAGTGTATGTGGCAGATTTTGTTGCATTTCCTGTGCAATACTTATCTGACGATAATTATAACGGAAAGATTACCAAGGAGACAGGCATTATTGGTGCTAGGTTCTTCTTGTATGATGCTCCAGAAGATGGCTGCTGGGAAGATATTCAATCTTTTGTAGAGGCATATAGAGCATATGAAAGAAAACAGTAATGGTTGAGAAAGGGTAATAAAATGCGAAAAATTATTAACAAGAAGATGTATGATACGGACACAGCAGAGTTCGTGGAAGTATTTGAAAACACTCCATATAGGAGCAATGCCTATTACTTCAAAGAGAAATTATATCGCAAAAAAACAGGAGAATTCTTTCTACATGGTTATGGTAATGCTCTGACAAGATATGCAGAGGTAACTATTGGAGGAATGTGCAGCCCTGGTGAAAAAATCATTCCGCTAACCGAAGAAGAGGTAAAGAATTGGGTGGAGCAGAACGGGGACATTGATACTTACATTGAATTGTTTGGCGAAGTTGAAGAATAAAAGCAGGGCTGGAGAAATCCAGCCCTTGAAACTTTTTATGGGTCGCAGCGTTTACAAGGCACATAGCCCTTACTAATCAATTCATCCCGTGTACCATAAAAATCCCAACGATTACTGGGTTTAATATCATCAGCACTGGAGCAATAGGGGTAATGGAACTTCTTAGTGTTTTTGTTGGCAACGTAGTCCTGCCCGTTATCCTGGATTTCTTCATATGCAGCAGGTTTAGTTTCTGGAGGATTTGTCTGCTGTGTACTGTTACTGCCAATCCCGCCGAATACAGCTGCATCAGCGTTCCGCTCAACAGTAAATGTAACGGTTGTACCATCAGATACACAGATAATATCACCCTGGAGGTCTGTGCGGAAAGTAGTGACTTCTGCATCACGCAGACGGCTCAGAACTTCTTCGGTGGGGTGTCCGTACGAGTTATCATTACCAACAGAAATAACGGCATACTGTGGCATAATTTCACGCAGCCAGACATAGCTAGTGGATGTATCAGAGCCATGATGACCTACCTTCAGAACAGTGGAGTTGATATTTGTTCCACGGTTCAGAATGGCTTGTTCAACTTCTCGTTCTGCATCACCAGTAAACAGGAAAGAGGTATCACCGTAGGCGATACGCAGCACAATAGAAGTGTTGTTGGGGTCATTGCTATCTGTGTTAACAGCGAGAATAGAGCAAGTGGCACTTCCTAGATTGAAGGAATCACCAGTGAAGGGAATAGTAATGGAAATACCATGATTATCAAGAGCCTTCACGAAATTTCCAAAAGCTTTTGAATCGTAAGATGTTGTGGGACAATATGCTGTGTCAACAGTTGCATAATTCAATGCACCAGCCAGACCGCCAATGTGGTCTTCGTGGGCATGAGTTCCGATAACATAATCCAAGTGGTTAATGCTATGGTTCTTGAGATAGGTGTAAAGCAAGCTGGAATCTTCGGCATTACCGCCATCAATCAGCATGGCTTTACCGTCACAAAGAACCAGGGCGGCATCTGCCTGTCCAACATCAATGAAGTGGATTTCAAAAGTGCTATTTTCGGGCGTGATAATAGGTGCAATAGTGGGAGCAGTTGTAGGTTCTGTGGGAGGTTCAGTTGTGGGGAGAGGCTCGGCGGTAGGAACAGTTGTAGGTTCAGAAGTGACTTCTGTGGTAGCTTCTACGGTAGATTCGGATGTTGCTTCGGAACTGATTGCTATATCGGTGGAAGGGGTTTCGGGGGTAGTTGTTTCTGTTGCTGGGGCAATGAGACAGCCGAAAAAGAAAATCACAAATGCGATTATGCCACGCAGAATCTTTTTCTTCGGCATAAAGTTCTTGAAGAAATTCTGAATAGGTGCAATGGGGAGAAAGTAAATACCGAGCAGAGCAAAAATGATACTTGCAAAGCTAAACCAGTACACCATGCAGCCGCTAAACATGAAAAGTGCCAGCAGCCATTTTAGCGTGTTTCCAGCGACTTTCTTTCCTTTTTTCTTAGCCATTGATTTTATCCTCCGTTACTTCTTGATTGTTTATATCTAAAACGCCCTGGATAGTGACGGCGATTTCTTCTTTTTCCTCATGTGGTGTCATGGAAATCTGATAACACCGAATTTCTAATGTTTCGCTGCTTGGTATGATAGGTATGATGGTTTTGGTATTCATATCGTACAAATCTGCGAGGACGTATCGCCCTCTATAACCATCCTGAAGTGATTTACGGCAGCTTTTACAGAGGGCAGGGGTATATGTTTTGTCAGAAAGAGGAACGCTAAATTCAACAATCTTACTGTCAGTTAATTTTGTGCCGAGAACATTACCCATGCGAACGAATGAGAATGTCCCCATTTCGGGTTGTTCTGGGGCGAGTTCAGCCACTTTTGTGTCGTGTGGAAAATAGAGGTCTAACTCAAGAATCTTTCCTTCATCCAGGTCAATTAAACATGGTGCATGATAACGAAAGCTATTGCAAACAGAGCAATCCTGTTGATTCTGAAAAAAGAAGAAAATGAGTGCTACTATAGCAATCGCAACAGGGCAGACATATTTTAGCCATCTCCGCATGAACTTCCCTCCTGTTGTGTACTGTGTAAACAGCTGTACTATTACATCATTTTAACATTTCAAAACTGTATTTACAATACAGATGTGCATAAAAGGTGTGCAAATAGATGTAGGGGTTGGTTGTGTGGCTGTTGATTATAAGGACATTGGAGCGAGAATAAAACAGAAAAGGGTTGAATCTGGTTTGACCCAAGAAAAGTTGTCTGAAATGATTGGTGTTGGACCAAGCCACATGAGCCATATAGAAAGTGGTTCTACTGTTCCGAGTTTTGAAGTTTTTATCGCAATACTGAATGTGTTGAATTGCTCTGCTGATGAATTGCTATGTAGAGAAATCAGCTTTGCAAAACCTCTATTAGATAATTGGCTTACAAGATTGATTGAGGATTGTGACCCAACAGAGGTTAAAATCTTGTCAGATGCATTATTGAGTCTGAAACAAACACTGCGAAAGAACAAGGTAACAGAATAAAAATAAGGGTACATGGTTATATGCCGTGTACCCTTTTGACTTAT
>JAZQSR010000005.1:0-4576 GCA_045630225.1 Treponema sp.
TAGTTCCTTTTTTTATTTTAAAAAATTTATATATTTTACATATATACTTTACAAAGGAGTTCAGTTAGAAAAAAAATAACAAACCATGCAAATATCAAAGTTTTCTGATTACGCTTTTCGCGCCTTAATTTACTTGGCGAATCATTCCAATAAGTTGTGTACCGTAGAAGAATTATCTGAACAATTGCAAACTTCTCCCCACCACATGAAAAAAGTTGTCCACAAGCTAGCTTCTTCCGATTATATCATTTCTCTCAAAGGAAGAACTGGTGGATTGCGATTGGGACTTTCTCCAGAAAAAATTAATCTTGGAGAGGTATTAACATTTACCGAAGAAAATCTAAACATTTTCGAATGCTTTTCTAACACCAACTGTCCCTTAAGGTTTGGTGGCTGCAAGCTTAAAGCCATTAGCCAGACTGCACTGTCTAAGTTTATTAATGAATTTTCAGCCTATACTCTCGCAGATATTTTGTAAAAAAAAAAGCATCCTGAATGAGAGATTCATACTCCATTTCAAGGATGCTTTTCGTTTTTACTTCTCACAATCCTGAGGTTCGCTCATTTTTATCCTGAGGTTCCTCGTTCTTTTTCCTGAGGTGCACTAATTTTTTTCCTGAGGTGAAATAGTCTTTATCCTACAGATAAAATAGTAGTACATGAAAATCATTACACCCACAATTACCAGCTTCCACAAGGGAGCTAAGATAATCAAAGGGAATAACAACATCACAGAAGCCAAAGAAAGCAAAAATATCTTTCTTCCCAAGGACATGGATCGATGCTCCACAAAATCCTTAGCATACTTTTCATACACCCACGTATTAGTAATCCAGCGATTGAATCTTGAAGAAGATTTTCCCAAAAGAAAGGCACTCAAGAGTACTAAGGGTGTGGTAGGTAACACAGGAAGAAAAATCCCAAGAACGGCCAAAGCAAAAGCCAACGCTCCTAGCAAGAAGTAAAAAACTCGCAACTTATTATCCTCGACTTGCGTACTCTTTCTTTTCAGCTTCGATAAAGATATCTGCAATTACACCGTAGGCCTTTCCCCAAGCTTCCAAAATCTCGTCGGTGACAGCATCTCCCAATACTTCCTTAATTGCCTCCAAAAGGTGCTTTCCAATGATAGGATACTGTTCTGGCACAACCTTGCAATCACAGTGAACCTTTGCAACCTTTTCTACAGCAGGCATTAATTTTTCAAGATTTTCAATATTTTCTGCAGCAGCCAATACTGTCATAGCCAAGGCCTTAGGCTGGGCACCAGATTCCTGCTTTGCCATGTTGAAGAAGGGCTTAATTTCAGGATTCTTTTCAAACATATTCTTGTAGAAAGTAGTAGTAATTGTTAAACCATGCTCCCGAAGTGCAGGCACAGTACTCTTAATAACTTCAATTGTCTTTGCATCTAACATGATATATCTCCTTAATCTGGGAAAACACTATTTTCATTACCCAGTATAACTATAATATCAAATATGAAATAAATGTGCAAGTAGTTTACCTATTTATTTCTTCCTATCTCCCCTTTTTTTTGATAAATTGATATACTGCATTCATGATACAGTTAGTAGCATTTTTAGGCAACCACGGAAAAAAATATGAAGGAAATAGGCATAATGTTGCTTGGCTTTTTGCTGACAGTCTTGACTTTGCAGGAACTTTAAGTTGGCAGAAAAAATTTCAAGGCCAGTATGCCAGTAGTGATGCCTTTGGCAATCATCGGGTCTATTTTCTAAAACCTGAAACCTACATGAATCTTTCTGGAGACAGCATTGGTCAGCTAGCTCGATTTTACAAAATCAAACCAGAGGAAATCCTTGTGGTTCACGATGAGTTGGAGCTGCCCCCAGGTACCATCAGTCTGAAAAACGGCGGAGGATTAGGAGGCCACAACGGACTGCGTTCCACCAAGGCTGTCCTTGGCACCCCAGATTTTTGGCGGCTACGATTTGGTATTGGACGGCCAGAACACAAGGATGTGGCGGGCTTTGTGCTTTCAGACTTTACCAGCGACGAAAAAATCATCCTTTCCCAGATTTTTCCCGCCGCCGGTAAGCTTTTAGAAGAAATCCTTTCTGACAATGCTCCCAGTGACCCCGGAAAGCTCTTGCCAGAATGGAATAAGAAAAAGCTTTTGCCCGCAACTTAGTTGCCACAACCTAGTTGTCACAACCTAGTTGTCACAACGTAATGTATACAATACTTAATTGCCACAAAGGAGCTTAAGCTAAGGTCCTTTCAACAAGCTGTAAGTTTCCGCTGTTTAAAACAAAAAACCACTCATTGCTGAGTGGTTTTTTATAGCAAATAAGGCTAAAAGCCTAGCCCTTCAAACCAGTGGAAATGGACACACGCTTTCGGCCTTCCATTTCGTCCAGCTCAATCATCTGGTTCATGAGAGAATCGGGATCATCGAACCGCTTCTCACGCCGTTTGTTCAAGATGGAGTACAGCACTGGTGACACAAACAAGGTCATGAAGGAGCCAGAAATAAGACCACCAACCAAGGTGAGACACATGGGCTGCATGGACTCAGCACCCTCTCCAGGGAAGAAGGCCATGGGCACCATTCCCAGTACGGTAGTGAGGGTAGTCATGAGGATGGGACGCAGGCGGTTTCGTCCAGCAAGGAGACAGGCTTCTCGCACGGGGGTCTTTTCCCGCACCAGCTGGTTGGTAAAGTCCACCAACACGATACCATTGTTTACAACAATTCCCACCAAGGACACGATTCCCACATAGGCATAGAGGCTCAAGGTTTGGCCAGTGATTTTGTAGATGGCAACAACACCAATCAGCAGCAAGGGAATGGAAAAGAACACAATGAAGGGATCCATCATGGACTCGAACTGAGCAGCCATTACCACGAAAACCAAGAAGATAGCCAGTCCGATAACAACCTTGAAAACACTTCCAAAGCTTTCAATGTCACGAGCCTCACCAGCAAATTCCAGCTCCACAGAATCAGGCAGTACGATGTTTTGGCGAATCAATTGCTCCACCAATAGCTGAACCTCTGTAGCCACAGTGCCTTCCACCAAACTGGCAGTAACGTGGTTTACCCGCTCTCCGTCTTCTTCTCGAATGGTGAGGGGAGAACGTCCTTCCTGAAAGGTAATGAAATTATCCAAGGTCATGAGGCCTGCAGAAGAAGATACAGTGAGGGCACCTAAATCCGAGGGACTTTGGATGTCTGATTCCTGCAACTGAACGATAATATCCATCTCCTGATCTTTTCCGTGGAAGACGGTGGCAGTGGAACCAGAAATGGCAGTTTGCAGCACCTGGGTGATGGAACTGACGCTAACACCAGCTTGAGCGGCGGCGGCAGTGTCGATAGAAATCTGGAAGCGAGGAGAACCGTCTTCCATATCTGTGGACACGTCCTTTACCAGAGGCATGTTTTCCTCCAGCAAGGTGACAATTTCATCCATTACCGACTGGGCCGCAAGAATATTGGTAGACAAAACCTTTACGTCAATACCGCTGGAACTACCGCCAAAGCCACGGCCAGCAGAAAAACTGATGGTCACATCACTCCACTGGTTCAAGAAGGGAGTAAGAGCTGACTTTACCTCAGCGGCTGACATGGTTTGGTTTTCCAAATCAGGCAAATTGATTCTGATGGAGCCAGAGTTGGAGTTTCCTGTATTCAAAATCAAGGTTTCGTAGGCTCCATTCAACTTTTCAATGACAATATCCTGGAAATCAAACAAGTACTTGCGAACCACCTCATTATTGGTTCCCACTGGCATACTGATGTTCACTGTAACAGTGTCGTCGGCATTGGAAGTGGGAGCAAGATTCATTCCCATGGAGGTAAACTGCAAGACACTTACCACCAGCATCACCAGTACTAGGGCAATGACAATGAACTTGTTGTTCAGACAAAATTCCAGCACACCGGCATACATGTCCTCAAGTTTTTGCTGGACATGCTCAAAGCCATTGTCAATCTTTTTCAGCAGGGGATTTTTCAAGGGCTTTTGGGTTCTGGTGTTCAATTTCAGGATGCTTCCGCAGAGGGCTGGCACCAAGGTTACGGCCACCACAAAGGAAGCCACCAAGGAAACACAGACGGTAATAATCATTTCTCGGAACATCTGACCAAACATTTCCAGCTGGGCTTCGTAAATCAACATGGGAACGAATACGCACAAGGTGGTGGCAGTGGAGGCAAAGATGGCCGTCATCATGTTGCGACTTCCTAAAATGGCGGCAATGGCCGACTTCTGCCCGTTTTGGCGACGGAGCTGAATGTTCTCCAAGATAACGATGGAGGAGTCCACCGTCATTCCTAAGCCCAAAATCAAGCCAGACATAGTCATGAGGTTCACCGTCAAGTCCATAAAGGCCATAACCATCAAGGTGAGCATAAAGGAAATAGGGATGGACAGACCGATGATAAAGGAGCTTTTTATGCTTCGCAGAAACACGAAGATAATCAGCATGGCGAGAATGGCTCCCTCAATGGCGGAACTATATACCTGGTTCAAGGTGGCATCGATGAGGGAGGTGTCGTCACTGAGGACGCTGAGGGTAACACCATTGGGAAGCTGCTGATTGATGG
>JAZQSR010000006.1:0-4271 GCA_045630225.1 Treponema sp.
TTCAGAGGGATTGGCTGAAAAAAATAATGCAGACAAGGATCTAGTGCCATTGAATGAAGAAAGGGTACAGATGGAAATAAATTATGAGAACAATGATGAAGTGGCCGATTCACAGGAAAACAAGGATGAGATTTCCCTATCAGAAGAAAATGCAACACAGACTTCTGCTGCAGAAACAGCCGAAAATCCTGTGACAACTGGTGTTCAAAACCATGAGGAAGGTATTCAGCTCCCTGTTCCACTTTCTCCCGAAGAGCGGGTGCAACAAATAAAAGACATTACAAGCATAATCAGCCAAGGACTCTACGGCAAGGATGAGGCTGTCCGTCTTGCCCTGCTTTCTGCCATAGCTGGGGAGAGTATCTTCTTCCTTGGTCCGCCAGGAACTGCAAAAAGTATGATAAGCCGCCGAATATCCTGTGCTTTTCGTGATATAGATCAGGAAAAGGATTATTTTGAGTATTTGATGAATGAATTTTCTACACCTGATGAGATTTGCGGGCCAGTAAGTCTTGCCAAACTCAACCAGGATGAATATGTCCGTAAGACAGAAGGGTATTTGCCAAGTGCAAAGGTTGCCTTTCTTGATGAAATCTGGAAAAGCGGCCCTGCAATCCTGAACACCCTGCTTACCATCATCAACGAAAAGAAATTTCACAATGGAAAAAAAGTTGAGAAGGTTCCCCTCGTTTCCCTCGCTGCAGCCAGCAACGAGCTTCCTGAACGTAACCGGGGACTAGAGGCCCTCTGGGACAGGTTTATTCTTCGGGTAATTGTAAATCCTGTAAATAATAATGACGACTTTTTCAACTTAATTGAAGGTACTGACAACTTTGGGGAAGAAACAGATGAAAAAGATCTGGACTGCCTCCTGACTGTGGACATGGTCAAATCATGGCAGCAGGAAATCCTTCAGGTGGAATTGCCCGAAGAAGTGAAGGATGTTATCGTTGCCATCCGAAAAGAGCTGGTTCGACGGAATAATGACTTGAAGGACGAGGAAAAGGAAGTTGAATCTTGGTATGTCTCAGACCGTCGCTGGAAAAAGATTGTCCACCTGCTAAAGACCAGTGCCTTCTTGAACGGTCGCAATGCTGTGGACCTTATGGACTGCTCCCTCATTGAATACTGCATCTGGAACACAGAAAAGCAACATCAGGAAGTTGGGGACATAATGGAAAAGATTCTTTCTCAATATAGTATAGATTGTTTTTCTACTAGTCTAAATAACGATTTGAATAAATTTGAGGAAAAGGTGAATGAAATCTGGTTTGACTGGATTGTTGAACCTGCCATACCTGCAGAACCTGGTACCGATAAAATCGTTCCCATAAATACGGATCAATATTACGAGTGCTTTGATAAGAACAATAACACGTATTATGTGAGTGTGAAAGTAGTGGATAGATATTATAGACATAGGGTTCTGGATAGTACCTATCACCACTGTAGAGATGCAGAATTTTCTAGAGAAGGTGATAAAATTACATGTTACTGGGAATTCACTGTAAGGAAAAATCCTGGTAAGCCAGCGGTACCAGAAAAAAAATATTTGCAGAAAAAATTCTTTGAGCCAGTGGCAAAACCTGTACATTTGCAAGCATTTACTCAGAAAGAATACCAACCACTTTTGGAAAAAATTCAGGAAGAACTTGTCTGCTTGCAGGAGTACAAAAAAGAACATGAAGCTACCTTTAAATCAAATATCTTTGCTAAAAAAGAGTATTCTTCAGTCTTGTTGAGGGAAATAGATGAAGAAATCAAATCAGTTCAAGATATTCAGTTGAAGTTGGAAAAACAAAAGGAGCGATATATCGGTGATTCTAATGTCAAAAAGGAATTTCAACTGGGAGACGTCATTTTGATGGACGGAAGTGTACAACCCAAGGGATACAAAGTAAAAGAGGGAGAAAAAATACTTGCTACGGTTTGCTTTATTGATGGGGAAACTGCCTACGGTCGTGGTTGTTTTGCCTATGAAGGCCGCAGTTTTGAACAGGCTTTGCAATATGCCAAAGATTTTGGAGTACAGGAAAGCCTTCCTGCTCCCTATGATTCTGGTTGGAGATTACCTTCTCTCAAAGAATTGCAATTAGTATATAAAAATACAATACGGGATGATGATGAAGAAGAAGAAATAGAAGAAATAAAAGGCAAGTTCTGGTCTTCTAGCAAGGATGGTGAAAATGGTGTGTGTTATCTTAATTTTGATACAGGAGAAAGTGACCACACCACTTCAGACCATAAACATGGTGTCTTGTTGATTCGTAAGTTGGCATTGGAGGAGTAGTATGGTTCAGGGTAGATTATCAGACAGGTCTCGGCGTTTTTCATTTCTTGCCTTGCAGGAACTGGAAAAGGTCGGGACACGATATCCTCGTGTTCCCGTTCCAGAAAAAATGAAGGAAGAGGAGATTGCTTGGCTTAATGAGCGTCTCAGAAGCTTTTACGAAAGTGTAAAGCAAACAAGATACAAAAGGTTTAGCTTTCTGCCTGTTTGCAAAAGGGTGAGGGATAGCCTTGCCCACAGTACCCCAGACAAAAGCTTGGACTCGATTTCTCAAGACTGGAAGGATTTTTATGGAATCATGTCCCAAGCTCAAGCCGAGTTAGAGCAAAACATAGGAAAGATTTATTCTCAAAGCAAGGTTATCCGCAATTTTGAAAGAAATGCTACCCCTGAATGGGGCAAGGAGCTGGAGAGAAAGGCTCTCGTTCAAAGTCTTCAAGATGCCTTTGACTCATCCTTGCCCCCAGAGGAAAAATTATCCTTTTCAAAGGCTCCTGTGGCTCAAGAGGTGCAGAATTTTTTGTCTTGTCATAGTCAGGATGAAAAGGAATTGCAAACCTTCGCCATGGAGCATAAGGCTCTCAGTCAGCAGATACAAGAAGAAATTATTTCTTGTGTTGACCAAGTTTTACGTGATACAGATATTCATAATCCTTCAAATCCTTTTTTTGAAGAATATACTGCAATACAAAATCTAGAAGGTAAAGGTTCCTTGCAGTTGCTAGAAAATATGGAGAAATTTAGGGAGCATCTTGCTGGTACACAAACCGGCAATGATAATTCCTGTGACTTTGATTTTTACCAGCGAAAATTCCAGTCTCTATGCCAATCTGTACCAGATGATGAGCAGCAAGAGCAATATCTAGAAAAAAATTATGGACAGGATCTAGATACCTTAGCACGAAACCTTTTGAAAGAGGTTACTGTTTCCCTAGAGGATAGGCTTATAAAATGGCAATTACTTGAAATTGATAGGCAGCGTCAAGCCTATCTTGAGCAGCTATACCAAAAGATTCGTCAGTTCAAGAAATTGGAGGAGTTATTATCTCCCTTTACCCAAGATTTTGGTCGTCTTTGGGATATGTCTGCCGGTAAATTTGATAATCAGGGATTTGACTTGCTCAAGGAATTTGCAGATTTATTGGAGCACGACCAATCTTTGCAAGAACTGGCTGATCTTTTGGGACGTCAGGCTACAGAAGTTGCACGTTATGAGCGGGAATTGAGGGACAAGGTGGAAATAAGAACTGAATTTCATCCGAAACCAGCCTTCCGTGGACAAATTTCTGGATTGAGACTCAGCGGGGAAATTAATTCTGCCTTACCTTCAGAATTGGCCATGTACCATAATCCTGTTACAAGAAAATATTTTGAAAAAAAATTTATAGAAAAACAACTTCTTTCCTATGCCTATACAAAAATGAAGGGATATAGTCGGGAAGAGCATACAACAGAAGAAGTGCAAGTGGCCATTGAGGAAGGAAAGGGACCTGTTATTATTTGTGTGGATACTTCAGGTTCCATGCATGGAACTCCTGAGCAGGTAGCAAAGACTATAACCTTTGCCCTTACAAAGAAATGCCTTGCAGAAGATCGTCATTGTTATCTTATATCTTTTTCTACTTGTATAGAAGTGCAGGATATGTCTCTGCTGAAAACAGGGGAAGGGCTAGCTGAGTTGGTAAAATTTCTTAGAAAATCTTTTAACGGAGGAACAGATGTTGGACCAGCCTTGTACCATGCAGTACAGCTCATGACAGAACGTCAGTGGAAGCGGGCGGACCTGCTTTTAGTCAGTGATTTTGTAATGGGAGAGCTTTCAAAAGACTTGGTGGCTTCCATTTCTAAGTGTAAAGAAGAAAAAACAAAGTTCTTCTCCCTTGTTATAGGTGATTCTGGTAATCAGAATACTATAGCTTGCTTTGATGAAAATTGGAGTTATGACCAATCTTCTAAAGGAGCTATGGGTCATTTAGTAAGG
>JAZQSR010000007.1:0-11351 GCA_045630225.1 Treponema sp.
CAAGGGCCAGCCCACTTCCTTGGAAACCATCTTAGAATACGTGCGGCAGACAAAGCCCTTGAATCCTGTATTTGTAGACTGTACTGCTAGCTACGATTTGCCTGAGCGATACATCGATATTCTTGAAGCTGGAATGCATATTGCTACACCTAACAAGCGGGCTAACTCCATGACCATGGATTATTACAATAAGTTGCGTCGTACAGCCAACAGAATGCGCCGCCTCTTCTTGTACGAGACAAACGTTGGTGCGGGGCTTCCTATTATCGATACCTTGCAGAACCTTTTTGCCAGTGGCGATAAATTGAGGGGCTTTAGTGGAATTATGTCTGGTTCCCTGTCCTACATCTTTGGTCGCTTGGACGAGGGTGCAAGCTTTAGTCAGGCTGTGCTGGAGGCACGGGAAAAACGCTTTACTGAACCTGACCCACGAGATGACTTAGGTGGACTTGATGTGGCTCGTAAGGCCCTTATTATTGCCCGAGAAGCTGGTATTGCGGTGGAAATGGAGGATATTACCATTCACAAGGTATTCCCCGCTGACTTTGACGACTCTGGCTCTGTTGATCAGTTCTTGGCTAACCTGCCCAAGGTGGACGAGTACTTTAGCAAGCTTATGGCTCGTCTCAAGACTGAAGGAAAGGTTTTGCGAATGGCTGCATCTATCAAGGATGGTAAGTGTAGCGTAGGCATGATGGAGGTTGATTCTGAGCATCCCTTGTACACTGTAAAGGGCGGGGAAAATGCCTTCGTATTCCATACCCAGCGGTACAATCCCATTCCCTTGTCCATCATGGGATACGGAGCAGGTGCTGGTGTAACGGCTGCTGGTGTTTTTGCAGATATTCTGCGCACCGTGTCTTGGAACCCAGAAATGTAATGAATACATCACCTTTCATGGAGTGTGAAGGCTTTCACGCCGTGAAGGGTGATGTTTTTTATGATAGAGCTACTATAAGGAGGAAGAAATATGGTTATCGTTTTACAAAAAGGAATTCCTGAAAAGGAAAAACAGGATTTAAAAAGTTTTTTGATTCGAAATAACTTCAAGGTAAATGAAATTACTGGAGAAGAAGATACAATTTTTGGGGCAGTAGGTAAGCTTTCCATTGATCCTCGAGAGGTGGAAATTCTCCCTGGTGTTGAGCGAGTAATTCCCATTTCTAAGCCCTACAAGATGGCCAGCCGTGAGTACAAGAAGGAAAACACCGTGGTGGAGGTAAAGAACAACCGTGGTCAGATTGTACGCATTGGTGGAAACAAGGTGCTTTCCATTGCTGGTCCCTGTGCCGTAGAAAGCCTTGAGCAGATGATGGGAGTTGCAGCCCGTGTTTCTGCTGCAGGTGCTGCCATGCTCCGTGGTGGAGCCTTTAAGCCACGAACCAGTCCCTATGCCTTCCAGGGCTTGGGAGAGGAGGGAGTAAAGATTCTCCGCCAGGCTGGTGATGCCTACGGTTTGCCCATTGTTACAGAAATTGTTTCTGCAGAGCATATTCCCTTGATGAAGGATTATGTCGACGTGTACCAGATTGGTGCTCGCAATATGCAGAATTTTGAGCTTTTGAAGAAGGTTGGTGCCTTGGGCAAGCCTGTTATCCTGAAGCGTGGTCTTTCTGCTACCATCGAAGAATGGCTCATGGCTGCTGAATACCTTTTGTCTTCTGGAACAGATGATGTTATTTTGTGTGAGCGAGGAATTCGTACCTACGAAAAGGCCACTAGAAATACCTTGGATATTTCCGCTGTGCCTGTTATCCGCTCCTTGACCCACCTGCCCATTATCATTGACCCCAGCCATGCAGTGGGATTGCGGGACAAGGTTCCACCCATGGGACTTGCCGCCATTGCAGCTGGTGCCGACGGAATTATCGTAGAGGTACACTGCCAGCCAGAGCAGGCCGTTTCCGATGCAGCCCAGACCATGTACCCAGAGCAGTTTGAAAAATTGATGCGAGACATTGATGTGCTGGCACCAGTAGTTGGAAAGGAAGTGACCCGCATTCATCCTGTGGCAGCAAAGAAGGTATCAGCCACTGGTGAGAAAAAGTCAGCTGATGGCAAAGTAACCTGTGCCTACTCCGGAGACCACGGAGCCTATGCCGAGCAGGCAATCAACTTGTATTTTGACGAGGTTGAATCTGTTGGGCTTGAATCCTTCCGTGATGTGTTCCAGGCAGTGGCAGAAGGTCGTGCCGATTACGGAATGATTCCTCTGGAAAATAGCTTGGCAGGTTCAGTCTACGATAACTATGACAATCTCTTCCGTTTTGATGACGTAAGCATTTGCGGAGCCTATACCCTGCGAATTGAGCATGCCTTGTTGGGAGTAAAGGGTGCAACCTTGGATTCCATCAAGAAGGTCCATTCCCATCCCCATGGTTTCCCTCAGTGCAAGGATTTCCTAGATAAGTATCCTCAGTGGATTCACGTGGATGCTTCATCTACTGCCACTGCAGCTGAATTGGTGGCTAAGGAAGGCTCTGTGGAAAATGGTGCCATTGCCTCCGCTGTTGCCGCCGATTACTACAATCTTCAAGTGTTGGCCACAGGAATTGAACTGAATCCCCGCAATTACACTCGCTTTGTAGTGATTACTGCCAAGAATAGTGCTGGAGAGCTTGCTGCCGCCGATGAGGCATATGCACGGGCTTGTGGTGGTGATACTTGTTGTGCCGCTGCCACCAATGATATTGCTAAGGCTTCCTTGGTATTCATTGCAAAGAATAAGAGTGGTGCCTTGTATGAATGTCTCGGTGTATTCCACGAAAAGAACTTGAACATGACCCGGTTGGAATCTCGTCCTATTATGGGTGAGCCTTGGAGATACATGTTCTATGCAGATTTGCAGTTGCCAGAAGGTGGCAAGGAAGTGTTGGAGTCAGCTATTTCTGCCCTTAAATCAAAGGCAGATGAAGTGCGATTGCTAGGTGTATACAAGGAAAGGAGCGTATAATTATGGAACGATATGTTCTTTCTGTTTTGGTAGAAAACCATGCTGGTGTTTTGAGTCGTGTATCAGGTCTTTTTAGCCGTCGTGGCTACAATATTGACAGCCTTACGGTAGGAGAAACCTATAACCCAGGTCAGTCTCGCATGACCATTGTGGTAAGTGGCGATGAGTATATTCTTGACCAGATTACCAAGCAGCTGGCAAAGCTGGTGGAAGTGATTTCTATTCAGCATTGTGTTGCTTCTGAGACAGTGGTTCGAGAAATGGCCTTGATTAAGGTTGGTGCTGATGAAGCCCATCGTGCAGGTGTTATTCAAACTGCCAATATCTTCCGTGCCCGCATTGTTGATGTTGGGGTGGAATCTGTTGTGATTGAGGTAACCGGTAGTGAAGACAAGGTTGCAAGTCTGATTCGGTTGCTAGAACCCTACGGAATCAAGGAGCTGGTACGTACTGGTCTTACCGCCATGGGCAGAGGTTCCCAGGTTCTGGAATAAACCATGGTTCTCGCCCTTCCCATATTTTTTCTCTTTGCCATTTATGGTGTTGTTGCTGTGTATCTCCCAGTCGTTTTAACTGGAATGGGATACACGGCTACCCAAGTGGGCTTCCTCTTGGGTATTTTTGAGGGGGCAGGAGTGATTCTGCCCTTGATTGTTAGTCCCCTTATTGAAAAAAAAGGTCAATATGGCTTGTTTTTGATTTTAATGGGACTTTTGATGGCTCTAGTTCCCTTTCCCATGGTAAAAATCGTGGGATTTGGAGCTACAGCTGCTTTTCTTTCCCTGTATTCCTTTGGTTACAAGGGAGCTGTTCCCCTATCTGATTCTCTGATTCAAAGGTTTTTGAAGGGAGGGGGAGATGATTACGGCAAGGTTCGGGTAGCCGGTTCCATTGGCTATGTAGTCATGACCTTGTTGCTGCAACTCTTTGTTCCTGCTGGTACTGCCCGTCAATACATGGTGTGGATGGTGGCTTCTGCAGGACTGTTTGCTTTGTCCTTATTCTTTGTACCAGGGATTCTTTCTTCTCAGGGAAAGAATATTTCAGCGGAGGAAAATTCTCCTTCACAAATATCATCTGATAAAAAAGAAGGCATCTGGCAAACTCTGGCACAATTTCCCCCGATTTTTTGGATGGGATTGTTGTTATTGTTCCTGGGCTTTTTTGGTTTAACTCCTGTTACAAAGATGCTTGCCCTGTACACTACAGAATTCCTGCATTCCAATGCAGTTGGTACCTTAAGTGCCATTTCTGCAGCCTCTGAAATTCCTTTTATGTTTTTTTCAGGAAGATTTTTGCGTCGCTATGGTTCCTTAAATCTATTGGTATTTTGCACAGCCTTGGTGGGAGTGCGAATGTTGCTGTATATTGTCTTTCCCAACATGACTGGAGCAGTGCTGGGACAATTGCTGAATTCTGTAACCTATGGTTTGTATCATCCTGCGGCGGTGGTTTTTGTGGCTCAGTATGCTCCCAAGGGGAAGCTCATGATTAGCATGAGTTTGTATTCCATCTTTGCCATTGGTTTGGCCAGTGTATTGGGGAATAGTCTTGGTGGCTGGATGATAGATTCCTTTGGCTATCCTGTACTGTTTACTACCTTTGCAGTATTCCCCTTGGTAGGTGTGTTGGTTTATTTATTTGTAAGGAAGAAATTATGATTGCGGTTTTTGTGAACTGTATTGCCATAATCATTGGTTCATTGATTGGTATTATTTTTTCAAAGCGAATTAGCGACAACCTTTCCCGTGTGGTGCAAACGGGAGCTGGTGTGGTGACCATGGTGATTGGTATTGAAATGGCCTTGGCCTATGAGAATATTATCTTTTTGGCCATGGCTATTATCGCTGGTGGAATTCTCGGTTCTTGGATGGACATTGACGGAAAGATTCTTCTTTTGGGAGATGCTCTAGGAAAGCTGGTGCTGAGAAAGAAAAATTCCCAAGGTCAACAGGATCAGGGAACTAGCAACTTTGCTTACGGATTTTTGAATGCCTCGGTGCTGTTTTGTGTGGGAGCCATGGCAATTCTTGGCTCCATCAAGGCAGGAATTGACGGAGATTATACCATCATCTTTACTAAGTCAGTGCTGGACGGTTTTATGGCCATTGTTTTTGCTGCAGCCCTAGGAATTGGAACTGCCTTTTCCGCCCTGTCGGTGCTGGTGTATCAGGGTGCCTTGACGCTGCTGTCTGGCTTGGTGGCCGCTTATACTAACGATGTGTTACTGGCAGAGCTAGGGGCTACAGGTGGAATCCTTATTATCATGATTGGTGTAAATCTTATGGGACTGGCAAAGATAAAGACGGCAAACTATCTGCCAGCCCTGGTGCTTTCTGTTGTCTTTGTGGTGGTAAAGGATCTGTTCTTTGGAGCCTAACTAAAGGCTTCCAAGCCAAGGATATGCTTGCAGGAGGTGTTTTGTTGGGTTCTCCTGCAGGAGTTGCTTTGTTGCGTTCTCTGGCAGGAGCTGCTTTTCTGGGTTCTCCTGCAGGAGTTTGTTTTCTTCATTCTCCTGCTGCAATTCTTTGAGCAGCTGGGTGAAATCCTTTTCAATCTGGCTTCGTTCTATCATTTCGTTGTTAAATTCCTGTTCTACAGACACTACCTGCCAGCTTTGTTTTTTGTATTCCAAGGTAAGGCTATCACGGTGGTGTTCTACTTGAAGGCTATCAAGACCATCGCTGTAAACTAGGCTATAGGTTGCCACAGCCTGAAGTTTTTCTCCCTCCTTTCCTTCCACCAATCGCAGCTTGTCCTTCCGTAGGGGAGGATACACTGGAAGCTGGCTTAAAGCTTTTTCTGAAAGTTGTGGTATTTCAAGGTGAAAATTCGTTACACCATAAATCCATATTTCTCTTTGTTGAAAGGGACTTGAACTTTCTTGAGTGGCCTGCTGTGCCAGATATTGAACCCACTGGCTGGGAGTTACTGCAAGGGCTGTAGGATCCATGCCAGTACGCATTCTATTGGCTATGAAGAAATTAGAAAGTCGATCCTGAAACTCTTTCGTTTCAGAGCCTGTACACATGGCCTTTGCCATTACCAGATTTTGTTCATCTAAAGCCGTGTACAGCACGCCACAGACTTGAGCTGGGCTGAGGCCAGTGGACACAAATTCATTGCGCCAATCCTTAATTCCTGAAATGCAAGCTGCAATTCCTACCGCCACCACCACCAAAGCTACCTTTATCCAGGTGCTGTATCTTCTGATAAAACGCTTCCGATGGAGCTTTTTTTCTTGCTGCTGCTGGTAGCTTTCCCGCCGTTGGATAAATTCTGTGGATTCTGTCTGTGTAGAAAGGTTTAAAAGATTAGGCTCTTCTGCAGCCACTATTGAATGTAAAAGCACTGGCTTACGGGGAGCCGCTTTTTTATCCATGATTTTATCCTGCAGGGTGTTTTTCTTTTTTGCTGTCAAAGATGTACCCAGCTGCAGGTTATTGTTTACTGCATCTGTCACCTGGGAGGGGAGACCTGGAACAAGAAATTCCAGTGGCATAAAGTTTTTGTCACGATAATCTGCCCAGCGTAGCTCTTCTTCTCGTTGGGGAAATGGTAGCTGTCCACTTAAGCCTTTGTACAGATAGACTCCCTGACTAAAAGCCATTGCCTCTGTTCCCTGAAGCTGGGGATTGCAATAACAGCCTAAAAGCTGACCTTGTTCTTGTACTGAGCGGCTTTCTATTGCCCGCTTGAAAAGGGTGGGGGGCAAAAAAAGGAGACGTGTTTCTGCTGAATCCTTTTCTTTTTCAACAAGAATTTGAGCAGGACCAAAAAGCTGAAACTCTGGCTTTTGCTGTACAACCAGCTCCATTCCACGAAAAACTTCTTTTAGAATAGATATAATTGATGTATCAAATTTTTTCTCTGATGTATTTTCACTACACAAGAGCTCAAGAAGGGAGGTTCCCAGAAAATCACTTCCTGTCACATAAATGGAATCTCCCTGCTGAATCACTTCGGTAAACTTCCAGCTAGAAAGGCTTGTGCCACAAACAATCCATCCATCCTCCTCCAAAAAGGGCAGAAGGCGGCTTTGGGCAAAATCTCTGGGGCCCATGGCCATATCCAGCTCTAGCTTTCCGTCATTTCGATTCAACAGGGAAATCATCGTTACTCCTTGGCTATTGGATAAAAATTATCGTTTACCCTTTGAAAATTATCGCTTGCCCTTTGAGTCGTACAAGTACTTGAAGTAGTCCATATTGGTGCTGTAGGTAGCATCAAATTTGGGCATGGTGGACTTGTAGGATTCAAGGCTTTTCCAGAAGGTGTAGAACTCAGGATCCTTGGAATAGGCTTCGGCATAAATGCGAGTGGCCTCTGCGTCGGCCCGTCCCTTTTCGTCCTCTGCCTTTTTGTAAGCCTCAGACTGAATAGTAAGCTTTTCCTTTTCCAGCTTTCCAAGCCAGTCTGCCTTCTTTCCCTCTCCCAAAGAGCGGTAGGCCTGAGCCACCTGATTTCGCTCTTTAATCATGCGGTTGTACACGCTTTCTGTCAGCTCGTCAGAATACTTGATTTGGCGAGGCACAATATCAATGAGCTCAATGCCGTACTCGCTAATCATCTTGCGAGCTTCTTCTGCCATCTCATTGCTCAAAAGACGGCGTCCCTTTGTTACTGCCTCTGACTGGGTGCTCACATTTACCAGTGCCTCGATTTGGGCTGTTTCCTCGTCCTCCATGTTTACCAAGGAGTTGGAGGTGGCCAGCTCGTTAATGAGGTTTGAGCTACGAACTACTTCTGCCAATCTGTTCTGGGTAATAATGGTTCTAGTGGCAGAATCGATAATGTCGCTGAGACGGTTGTTGGCTGCTTCCAGTGTCTTAAAGGACTGATAGAACAAGCCGGGGTCAGAAATCCTCCAGCGGCTGGTGGTATCCACAATGATAAATTGGTTTTCCTTGGTGGGAATTCGCTGGGAATCTCCGTCCAAAGAAAGAATCAGCTTGGGGTAGGTGGTAACGGTGTCAACCACAGGTAGGCGGATATAAAGACCAGCCTGGGTGCGGGTGTTTACAATCTGACCGAATCGGGTAACTACAGCCTGATAGCCTTCGTTTACAATGTAGAAGGGGCCCAGCATCAAAAAAGCCACCAGTAACACTACTACAATAATTAAACTTGTCCAGACCTTTTTCATTATTGGGCTCCTCCAGTAAGGGTTTTTACAGGAAGCACATTATCCAGCTCCCCGTCTATGAGGGTAGAATTTTCTTTTGCAGCAAAGATTTCTTCCATTGCTTCAATATACAATCGCTCCCGAGTAACGGAAGGAGCCTTGCGGTATTCCTCGTACACGGCATTGAATCGGGCGACGTCACCCTGAGCCTTGTTTACTCGCTCCACGGCATAACCCTGGGCCACCTGTACCTGACGGTCGGCTTCACCCTGAGCCTTGGGAATTTCTGTGTTGTAGGCTTCCTTTCCCTCGTTAATAAAGCGATTCATGTCCTGAATGGCCTTGTTTACGTCTTCAAAGGCATCTTGAACACCAGCTGGTGGCACAATGTTCTGAAGCTTTACAGTAAGCACATTGATCCCCAGCCCCAACTGGTCAAAATTATCGTTCATGAGCTGCTGAGCCTGAGTTTCGATGGGAGATCGCTCGCTTCCCATTACATCAAGAATGGCTCGGTCTCCCACCAGCATGTTCAGCACGGACTGGGAAATGTCACGGATGGTCTTGGTTCTATCCTTTACATTGAAAAGCCAAGCTGCTGGATCTACAATCTTGTACTGGATAATCCATTCCACATCCACAATGTTCAAGTCACCAGTGAGCATACGAGATTCTGAGGTGATGTTATTTTCGTAAATTCCCTTTGTTCCAGCGGAGGAAATGGTTTTGAAGCCAAACTGCTCTGTTTGTACCACATTTGCTGGCACGTTGTAGTTTTTGTCAAGACCAAAGGGTAGCTTGAAGTGCAAGCCTGCTCCCACTGTTCGAGAATATTTTCCCAAGCGAGTTACCACCGACTGTTCCGTGGCATCCACCACAAAAAAACTAGTAAAACTGGCAACGATGGCCACTAGTATCACTAAAGCTGTCACCACCTTGGCGGGAGTCAGTTTAAGATTTTTTCCAGACTTAAAAGGATTTTCCTTCACGCTTTCCTCCGTAATATAATATTCACTTGTATAGAAGATACTAAGACTTTTGCATAAAAACAAGGTGAATGCATCGTATTTCGTTTTGTTTCATGAGGTATTCATCCGTAATTTTGTGATTATTTTGAAAATTTTTTATTGTTATGGTAGTATGGAATGGACAGGAGGGGCCTATGGCACAGGAAAGGGACGTTCAGGGAAAGGTGTCTATTCCAGCAAAAAAACGAAGAAGAGAAGAGCAAGAACAACTTCAAGAACAGGTGGAAGAAAAAAAATCAAAGGGAAAGGGTAAATCTTCTTGCAAACCAAAAGGTTCCAAACCAAAGAGTGCTAAGCCCAAATATTCCAAAAGCTCTAGTTCCAACAAAAAGTCTTTTTTTCGCAGAGTCTTCTTCAAATTATTCCTGTGGCTTTTGCTCATTGCCATTATTTTGGTGGCACTTTTATTCCTGTGGCAAAAAATCTCTCAGATAAAAGTAGACAAGAAGTATGCCGTGGTCAGTCAGGAGTTGCAGCGTTGTTCAGAATTAACCACTGTAAAAATTACCTACAGCGACATTGTTACCCTGAAAAAATCAGCAGTGATGGGCATGGCAAAAAGTTATAGCATCGTGAAATTTTCTGGTGTAATTCGCTGTGGTATTGAAAATCTGGGTGATAGTCGCATGTACATTGACGAAGGTGGCAAGGGTATTGTTTTACGGATTCCTGTGGCCAAGGTTCTGGGCAACGATATCAATGAAATCTCCGTGTTTGATGAGCAGCAAAGCATCTTTGTTCCCATTACCACCCAAGAAGTCCTAGAACAAGTGGAGCTTGCACGGGAAGAAACCTTGAAAAAGACCCTAGATTCAGGAATTTTAGCAGAGTCGGAACAGCAAGCTCGAGCACTGCTCACTACGATTCTTTCCAACATGGGATTTCAGCGGATCGATATACAGAACTAGGGGAGAAAAAGGGCTGGAAGCCAGCTAAAATAGGATAGGGCAAAAGATCAACCTCTATTTCATGACGTTAATCTATTGTTTTTATACTCCTTTAGAAGTATACTGTTGTTATGATTAAGACCATTTATCATGGATCAGATAAAATTATTGAAAAGCCCCTTTTTAGATATGGAAAATCCTACAACGATTATGGCCTTGGTTTTTACTGCACAGAAAATATTGATATGTCAAAAGAGTGGGGTGTCTCAAAATATTCTGACGGGTTTGCAAATATTTACCAAATAGAAATAGACGATTTAACAATATTTAACTTGAACAATGGTGATTATTCAATTCTACATTGGCTTACTGTTCTTCTCGAAAACAGGACTTTTACTACTGACACAGCTTTAGCTCAGGAAGCAAAAAATTATCTCCTCGAAAATTTTACTGTTCCCTATAAATCCTATGATATTATCACTGGTTATCGTGCTGATGATAGTTATTTTTCCTTTGCACAAGATTTCATCAATGGTACAATTTCTGTTCGTCAACTTGGAAATGCCATGAAATTAGGAAATCTTGGCACTCAATTTGTTATCAAAAGTGAAAAAGCATTTGACGCTCTTCAGTTTAAAGGATATGAAATTGCAGATTCTGAAAAATGGTTTTCAAAGAGAGAGCTTAGAGATAAAAGTGCACGACGTCAATATTTTGATGTAGAAAGAAATAAACGACAACGTGGCGATTTGTATATTGTTCAAATTCTAGATGAGGAAATAAAGGCTGATGATCCACGCTTACGATAAAAATTATCTTTCAAAAGCACAAACAAATCTCGCTACAATGTTTGATTTTGCTGTTTATGACGTAAAAGAAGACATAACTGATTTTTTCCAAAAGTTTTTGCAAAGTAAGATTTCTTCTCAGTTTGAAAGGGGTGAAGCTTCGGTACTCGTTGGGAAATCTGGCGTGGAACTTGCCATAGAAATATTTGATAATGAAAAACTAGCCACAAAATATCAACCTGCGTTAAATAAAAGCCCCGAATATTGGTGTGGTTGGGCTTTGGCATATTTTCAATGGTTTACAAATCTATCCTTTCAAAAAATAAATGATTTAATTCCGATAAATGAAGTTCTTGCTCTTTACTCACCGTATCACGAAATGGATATTTCTCAATTTTGTAATAAAATGCTTGAGTTATATTCATCGCGAAAAAGATTCACCAACTTAAAAATATTTCGCCTGAATGCTGATCTTTCCCAAAGTGAATTAGCTGGAATTACAGGTATTTCAGTTCGGACAATTCAACAATATGAACAAAATCAAAAAAATATTTGTGCTGCAAAAGCAGA
>JAZQSR010000008.1:0-3206 GCA_045630225.1 Treponema sp.
ACAGGCATTGATTTTTCAAATAATTGTCCTATTGGAAACGCTGGTGTTGTTTTTGTTCATGATATTTATTGCAAGTTATATCCCAATGATTTTACTTCTTTTAGGGATAAGCTCGTTCGTGCCTATTCCTGTCTCATGTACCGCTACGCCTGCCGTCACGCTAAGCTTTTGCTAACAGTTTCCCATTTTAGCCAGAACCAAATTGCTGAAACCTATAAAATCCCGCCAGAAAAGATTCATGTGGTGCCAAATGGTTGGGAGCATTTTCAAAAGGTGGTGACAGACACTTCTATCCTTCATCAATTTCCCCAGCTGGAAAAGGATTTTTACTTTACTTTGGGAAGCCTTTCTCGCCGTAAGAATCTCTTGTGGATTGCAAATTATGCAGAGCAGCATCCCCAGGATACCTTTGCCATATCTGGCAAGATGCTTTCTGGCTTGGTGCCTCCAGAACTGGAGCGGCTACAAACCTTGCCCAATGTGGTACTTTTGGGTTATGTAACCGATGGCCAAGTAAAAGCCTTGATGGAGCGGTGCAAGGCCTTTGTGCTCCCCAGCTATTATGAAGGCTTTGGCATTCCTCCCTTGGAAGCCTTGTCCTGTGGCACAAAAATCGTGGTGGCTCGTGCTGCTTCTTTGCCAGAAATCTATGGTGATGCTGCCCACTACATTGATCCAGACAATTCCAATGTGGACTTGGAGGAACTTTTGTCCCAGCCTGTGGCAGATGCCAAGCCTGTGCTGGAAAAATACACCTATGACAATGCTGCCCGCCAGTTGTATGACTTGTTGAAA
The DNA here is from genome assembly GCA_045630225.1 of Treponema sp. Taxonomy (GTDB): domain Bacteria; phylum Spirochaetota; class Spirochaetia; order Treponematales; family Treponemataceae; genus Treponema_F. The sequence continues at coordinate 796 of JAZQSR010000008.1, forward strand.
GCCTTTGTCTGAAATTCGTATTTTGAGGAAAAATATTTTATCTGTTCAAAAATTCTTGAGCAGTGTATAATTCTTCTGATATATAGTCGTTTCGTAACTTTTGTTAATATCGATATTTAGGAGCCTACCAAATGAATCTCGGTGAAATTTTGTATACGGTGATTCTGTATCCTTTGGTACAGATAATAGAAATAGCCTTCATAGTGTTTGATAAGTTGTTTAGTAACACCGGAATCGCAGTAATGGGTGTAAGCTTTGTGGTGACGGTGCTGTGCTTGCCTTTGTACATTGTGGCAGAGCGATGGCAGCAGTTAGAGCGAGACACCCAAGCTCGGCTCAAAGGCGGCGTAGATAGAATCAAGGCGGTGTTTAAAGGGGACGAGCAGTACATGATTTTGTCCACCTTCTATCGCCAGAATCATTATCATCCTATGATGGCACTTCGCTCCAGTTTTGGCTTGCTGATTCAGGTGCCCTTTTTTATGGCTGCCTACAGCTGTCTTTCCAGCTTGCCTGCCTTGCAGGGCCAGTCCTTTTTGTTTATCCGTGACATGGGAGCTCCCGACGCCTTGTTTACCATTGGTGGATTTGGGGTAAACGTGCTGCCCATTGCCATGACCCTTATCAATATTGCTGCTGGTGCCATCTACACCAAGGGATTTCCCTTTAAGGAGAAGGCTCAGATTTATGGTATGGCCCTGTTGTTTTTGGTGATTCTGTATAACTCACCTGCTGGTTTGGTGTTGTACTGGACTATGAACAACGTGTTCTCATTGGTAAAGAATATTTTCTACAAGCTCAAGCATCCCGCGTGGGTTTTGTATATCCTAATGTGTTTGGGAATTGTATTTGTAGGAGTGTTCGTGCTGTTCATTTATGACGGTGCTGCCAGCATGACTAAGCGATTGGCAGCAGTAATTCCCATGGCTTGTTTAATGCTTACTCCTCTTTTCTTGAAGGCTGCAGAATGGCTTTTGAGCCATCCTTTGGCAAGCTTGATGGCTGATAGCAAGACACGACGCTGGCTCTTTTTGTTTTCTGCTGGAGCCTTGGCGGTGCTGGCTGGCTTGGTGTTGCCCTCCTCAGTGATTGCTTCTTCTGTACAGGAATTTTCCAACATTGGAGAATATGGAAATCCTCGAGTCTTTTTGAAAAGTTCCTTCTGGCAGGCAGTGGGCTTATTTATCTTTTGGCCTGCATGTATTTTCTTCTTGTTCCGAGAAAAGATTCAAACACTTATGGCCACCTGTTTTTCTACTGGCTTGGTGTGGAGCCTGTTGAATGCCTTTGTATTCACTGGAAACTACGGTTCCATGGACGTGACACTGAAATTCCCCGATGGATTTAGGAATCCCAGTATGGGATATATGTTGCTAAACCTAATCGTTTTGGCAGTTGCTGCTGTTGTAATGATTTTGCTCCTGAGATGGAAAAAGCAAAAATTGCTTTCCTCTGTGTGTTTGATAGCAACAATTTCTTTCATTGCATTTGGTTTTATCAACATCAATACCATTAATCGTGATTATACATCTTTCCAAGAAGGTGCTGGTGCCAATGCTGCTGACACCATGGAAATTGAACCAGTTTTCCACTTGTCTAAAACAGGAAAAAATGTGGTGGTATTGATGTTAGATCGGGCGGAAAGTGCCTATTTTGAATACATTCTTGCCGACCAACCAGAAATTAAAGATGCCTTTACTGGATTTACATATTATAAGAATACATTGGGGTATAATAGTCATACCTTAATTGGAGCTCCACCTCTTTATGGAGGATATGAATATACTCCTTTTGCTTTCAATTCTCGGCCTGAAATTAAATTAAAGGATAAACATAACGAAGCATTGCTGTTGATGCCACGAATTCTCACTGAAAAAGCTGGATTTACAGCAACTTTGTCGGATTCTTCCTGGGGAAATTATAGTTATATTGCAGATATGCGGTTTACAGATGGCTATGAAAAAATAGAAGGAATTAAAATTCAGGGACGGTATACTGGGCAATTTAAGAAGGAGTTTCCTTCAACAGCTTCTTCTATAAGCCTTGAAGATGGATTGAAGCGGAATTTACTGTGGGTGAGTATTTTTAGAGAAGTACCAGCTATGGCTCGCTCTGTTATTTATTACAAGGGATCTTATTTGAAGGGTGAAGCTGCTATGGATACAGATACTTTGCTAGATTCTTATTCAGCCTTAGCATATCTACCAGAGTTGACAGATTTCTCTTCACCTCAAGATTCCTTCCTTATGATTACTAACGAGGCTCCCCATAGCAATGAAGATATTTCTTCATTTAATTTGGTAGATAGTAGTACTCTTTCCTATCCTAATTCTGCAGAATACTATACTAATACTGTTTCTTTGTTGGCTCTTTCCCGTTGGTTTAATTATCTTAAGGAAAATGGTGTTTAT
>JAZQSR010000009.1:0-9502 GCA_045630225.1 Treponema sp.
TCATGACACTATAATATCAACATAAACTCCATTTTGCAAGTTTTTTTTTCTCAATTTTCATAAATTTCTTGTAACTTTTCTGTATCACCTCATACATACCACATCCACCTATCTAGTTAGACACATTCCCCCGTCCTTACAATTCAGGCCCTTTCTAAAAGTGGTGTTGTTAGTCACGAACAAATCTATGAAATAGTTTAAGGCTAACATAAAAAATATAATCACACCTTTTTACAAAAGGGCTGGCTCCACAAGGGAAACCAGCCCAAGGAGGTTATATCTTGTACCAACGTATTTCGTTGGAATCCAAGTCAAGATGGAAGCTAGAGCCATCACCACGATAGACTGTGGTAGATTGTGGCTCGTAGGTGTTGTTTACTACGCAGAACTTACCGTTTTTAACGTAGGCGTGGACTTCCACGTTGTAGTTGCTGCTGAACCAGCTGTTGAGCTGATTTTCACAGTGGCTACTCCACAACACTGCTCGGTGCAACAGGCGATTGTTCTCAAAGCTGTAGGGCAAGCCACTGATGTACACACTTCTACCAGAGCCATACTCGTTTACAGCCAGCTGCACTTCCTTTTCTCGCTGCACAAGAACGGTGGATTCTGGCAAGGCGTAGATTGACTTCATACCCTCACCAAAGTCGATTTGCTCACCAGCATCCTCTGTAATGAAGTGACTGTGGTTATCCCAGTTATACTTGTCGTAGCCAAGAGTAAAGCCTCGTTCCTTTTCTACACCAAGTACATCAGCCAGCTGCAAGAAGCGGCCCTGACTTTGATGACCAGTAGGCTCACCAACACCAATAAATCCACCACCATTCCAAACAAAGCGGCGAATTGCATCACAAATCACAGGATTCTTCCAATAATAACCACCAGTGTGGGCTGTATCTGCATCACCCACATTGATAATAACATCTACCCCATCAAGCACAGAGGCATCCTGCAAAATATCATCAAAGCTAATGAAGCGCACATCGTAGGGAGCTCCAGACAGAGCCTCAATTACGCCTGCGTAGCTATAGTTTTGCTTTTGATACAGTGCGTGGTGAACCATGTGGCAGCCCCAAGAACGCATCTTCCCCCAGCAGTTCAACACAGCCACAGTTTTGACGCAGTAAGGTGTGGTTCCTCGGATATTTTCATACAAGGTACGGAATTCATCACAAACACTGGTGATATAATCTACAAACTCAGGGAAATCAAGGGCCAGCTTTAAGTAACCACCATAACCAATTCTGTCCACAGGCTTTCTCAAGATTGCACGGCGGGCAGTTACCCAGTTCACCTTAGCTTCCTTTACAGGATCTCCACCGGGGAAGAAGGTATCTGGGAAGAAGTATGGCAGGAAGCGACCTTCGGTGTATTTTACCCCAGGAATATCGCTAATAAGACGCAGGGTACAACCGTTACCCACACTTCCTACAATGGCATCCAAGCCGATGGTCTTAAATTCATCCAAAAATGGCTCTGTACCAATCCAGTGATCACCCAGGAACATCATGGCTTCCTTGCCACATTCATGGGTAATATCCACCATTTCCTTAGCTAGGGCAGCAACCTCTCGCCGTTGGAATGCCATAAAGTCCTTGAATTCCTTGGAGGGAATACGATACTGGTTGTTGTAATAGCCTTGATCAATAATAAACTCAGGGCGGAATTTGTAGCCTACTTCCTTTTCAAACTGCTCCAAAATATAGGGAGAAACAGAAGCAGAATAGCCATACCAATCTACATACTTTTCCCGAGCCTTCTCATCAAAGAGCAAGGTAAACTGATGGAAGAAGGTTGTATACCGAATGACATCTACGTAGGGATGGTCTGCAATGAATTTTCGCAGGCGATCCATGGTAAAGGCCTTGGTTTTAGGCTGGCGAATATCAAAGGTAATCTGATGCTCCACATCCTTCCAGTCATTTACCACGGCATTGTACATGTGCACGGGGTCCCACATAATAAAGGCCAAGAAGCTTACTGTATACTGATGGAAGGGCTTTGCTTGGGGAATCACCACCACATCGCCAGCCTCCTGGTACTCCCATTCAGCGGGAGGCACAATCTCACCAGTAGTTCTGTCTATAACCTCCCACCAGCGCTGTCTGTCTAAAGGATTTACCTTTAGCATTTCTGGATACAAGCCCTTCATCAAAGGAATAGACAAGGCTCCTTCCCCAGTAGAATAGAAGGGAGTCATAATATATATTTGCTGAATCTCGTCGGGATTTGCCTTTGCCCATGCATTGTCCTTACGGGTGGTATAATAAGTAGAATAAATCTTTGCTCCCACACCCTGTAGCTGGGAGGGAAAATCTGTTCCATCACAATCCCGCAGGGCATCGGCACCCCACTGCTTCATCACTTCCAGCGTTTGATCCACCACATCCAAGTCAGTGGGAATGGTTACTCTACCAGTGTTTGCTCCAGGGGCTACTTCTGCCCGCTGATTCTCTTCTTGTGAGTTTATGTTTTCCATAATACTCTCGCTCTCCCTTAGAAGTATACTAGTCAGCAGGTATCCAGATACTTTTATTTAGATACCTGCCAGTACTGATTGAAAAATTAGCCTTTCAAACCGCCCATGGAAATACCCTTGGTTAAGTTCTTCTGAACAAAGCAATACAAGAGTAAAACAGGCACCATAACGATAACCAAACCTGCATACAAGCGGCCATAATCGGTAGCAACCTTTGCCTCCTGCATGATACTTAACAAGCCAACTGGCAAGGTTCGATTCACCTCGGAAATCAAGAAGGTTTGAGCCACCAAGTATTCATTCCAATAAGCCAAGAACTGGAACAAAATTACGGTGAGAATACTAGGCATGGAAAGAGGAACAATAACCCGGAACAAAATTCCCCAGTTGGAACAGCCGTCAATACGGGCGGCTTCCTCGTATCCCTTGGGCAGGCCAGTCAAAAAACCAGAAAGCAGGTAGATGGAAAAGGGAATACTAGTAACAGCATTGATAATAGCTACCGTCACAAGATTGTCTGTCAACAGTAAACCATTGCCAAACAAGGTTTTACTTACACCGTTTATCATCAAGTAAATTGGATACACAATGTAGTTTACGTTGATGAACAAGCCTGCCATCATCAGCAGTTTCAAGAAGTTTCTGAGTCTAAAATTGAACCTAGTCAAGACGTATGAACAGGGAATTACCAGCACAATCAGCAAGGACATGGAAAGAGCAGTCACAAATACTGAGTTCAAAAAATAATCACCCATGTGAGCTGCATTCCAAGCATTGGCATAGTTTATAAACTGGGGCACTGCAGGCAAGGAAAAGGGACTTTGCCGAATCTCCGCACTTGTCTTAAAGGAAGAAATAAAGGACCACAAAATGGGATAGGCAAAAATCACCGTAAAGATACCAAGAATCACATAAGCCACCCAATTTTCCTTGATGTGGCGCAACACCTTCTGTTTCTTAGAATTAACTTTCATATTTCCCCCTCCCTTAATCCAAAGGATCCTTTTCTGTCAGCTTGTTCACAATCAGCGAAATACCGTAGGCAAAGATAAACAGAACAGTACCAATAGCCATGGCATATCCAAAGGAGCCGTTGGCACGCTGCTTGCTCATGTACACCAAAAGTACATTGCTGGCTCCATCGGGAGCACCATTGGTCATGGCTGTTACAAAGAGGAAGCTCATGTTAATCGTACTGATAATAAAGAAGGTCAAGGTGACTCGGATTACCTGCCAGGTCAAAGGCAGGGTAATAATAAAGAACTGGTGGAATTTTGAAGCACCATCCAAGCTGGCACTTTCGTATAATTCATCAGAAATGGAATCCATTCCTGCAATATACATAACCATATAGTAACCGATTGCCTGCCAAATCATAGCAACAGCAATGGCATAAACGACACGTTTGGGATCTCCTAAAATACCAGTGTACTCGCCACCAAAGGCTTCAATAATTGGCCCAAGAATACCGTAATCACTGGAATATAACATATAGAAGATAGCAGAAATAACTACAATAGAAAGAATGTTGGGAATGTAGAATACAACCCGAAAGAAGGTTTGACCTTTCAATTTACCCTTTGCAAGAAAACTGGCAAAAAGCAAGGCCAAAATAAAGGTAATGATGGTAACAAGGACAATCAAAATCAATGTGTTTTTGAAGGCAAGCCAGAACTGGCTATCTTGGAACAAAAGCTGATAATTCTTCAGTCCATAAAAAGTCTTTTTTCCTAACAGGCCATTCCACTGCACAAAGGAAAGGCCAATCATATTGAAAATTGGATAAATAACAAAGATTAGATACAGGACGAAGGTGGGAATGGTACACACACCGATAAAACGCTTCGTTGCCCCGTCATTCTTTTTCATGACGCTTTTTCCTGATTTCGACTTCATCGACTTCCCCCTCTCCTGAAAAAAAGCCCCAGCCCCCAACCGTTCATCACCTTGGAGCCAGGGCTCATGTAATAGGACAGGCTACCTGCCCTCACTAGATTTTAAGTCGTACATCCGACTCAATGCTTTTAGTTCAATGCAGCCTTAAGCTTAGCACTGTCAGTCTTCAACTGCTCTAGCCACTGGGCTGTTGTCTTAGAACCGTTCATTACACTGTCCATGGTAAAGCAGTAGGTCTGCTTCCAGTCAACACCTTCTACAGTAGCAGCAGCAAAGCTACCAATCAAAACCTTAGCAGATCCGTCATAGTATCCCTTGTAACCAGCAACTGCACCAGGGTTCATACCATTGGCAACTGCAATTTCCTCATATCCCTTAGCAGGAACGAAGGCACCGTTAGCATGCTTAGCAATGTGAGCCAATCCTTCCTTGCTGTATACGTACAGAATGAACTTTTCTGCCAATTCAGGATTCTTGGTGTTGTTGCTGATATAAATCTGCTCAGCGTTTACAGTACCGTAGCGCTCGCCGCCCTTGGTGAATGCCAAGAAAGGAGCAGAACCCCAGTTAAATCCAGCAGGAGTTGTGTCAGCCATTTCACCCTTTACCCAGTCACCGTTTGTCATGAACAATGCACGACCATCGATTACAGACTGCTGGTTGTCCTTAAATCCAGTTCCGTTGGCATTACCAACTGTGGTAGGCAGCAAGTAGGGGCGAATCTTTCCCAAGTTCTCGAATACAGCCTGAACAGCAGCCTGCTCCCAAACGGGCTCATAGTTAAATGCCTGCTTTACAATAGCTTCACCAGCACTGGCAGCGATGGATGCAGGAACCATGGTGTCCAAGTATCCAGCGGTAGGATAGGTAAACAGGTAAGGTGTATTGGGATTAGAAGCACGTTCAGTGTTCAACAGCTCACCAAGAGCCAAGAACTCGTCCCAAGTAGTGGGCATTTCGTATTTTCCATCCTTCTTTGCACCAAGCTTTCCGTCGCCGTCATTGTCATAGAACATATCAGCGTTAAAGAAAAGACCGTTGCTAGAGAAGAACAAGGGCAACATATAGTGAGTTGCATCACCAGCATAGGGGTTTGTTACACCATTTCCCATGATGGAAGGAAGAATTCTATCCTTGAGCTTTACATCTTCGTTGTATACATTTTTTTCCAAAAGACCAGTTAAATCACGGATAGCCTTGCTGGAAATCATCATTTCTGTCAGCTGATCCTGGCGACCAGTTGCCAAATAAATAACATCAGGACCTGCACCAGCCATAATCTGGGGGTTAATAGTCTTTTCTACCTGAGCTTCAATTGTCAGCTGAACCTCTACTCCAGGGTTAGCAGCTTCAAAACCCTTCTTAATTTCCTGCCAATATACATCACCGTAGGCTCCCTTCAAACCAGCAACCTTAAGCACCTGCTTGCCAGAATCCTTGTTACCTCCAGCAAACAAGCTGGCAGCAACCAAAAGCAATGCACCTGCTACAACAGCACACTTTTTCATAAAACCTCCTTAATCAATATCTTGTATCGCTGATTCAGCAATGAGATATATACTTATAGTATGAATCCTCAAAGAGTAATCAGCAAGCCAAATTTTGCTTTATTTTTTTAATATCTTGTTTTTAATAAAAAATATTATATAATAAAATTATGAGCAATTCTCGTTATGGAAATGAATTTACGGCATCGCCAATTCCATCTGGCCCACAACTGGAATATATCAGTTACTCAAAGTTTGAAGATGACTGGAATTCACAACTCCACTCCCATCCTTTTATGGAAATTGCCTTGGTGGTGGGAGGAGAAGGTTCCCTACTTTTAGAAAGCAATGAATATCCTGTTGAAACTGGCACTTTGATTTTAATTCCCCCCAACAAACTGCATACAGAAGTTTCCTCTCCCCATAATGCCTTGGAATATTACATTCTTGGAGTAAGGAATTTTTCCATTCAAGAAGGACTCGTTCAAGGGAAATGCCCAGCATCTTATCCCGTGTTGCCTTTGGGAGAACTGATGTCCCTCATTGAGCCAGTTTTTACGGAAATATTTCACGAGATGAAGCTCCACCGTGCAGGCTATGAAATGATGGTACAAAGCTTGTTGTTGCGATTGGCAGTTTTGCTCACCCGCCGCACCGATTTGAAAACCTCATTCGACAGCACGGAAGAAATGCGCCGAGGCTGTGCCATTGTAAAGGAATACATCGACAGCCACTATGCAGACAAAATCACCTTGGACGACTTAGCCCGCATTAGCTGCATCAGCAAATTCCACCTCATCCACGAATTCTCCCGCTATGTGGGAAAGCCCCCCATTGCCTACCAGCTAAAACGGAGGATTCAGGAGTCAAAGTATTTGCTGGAATCCACCGACAGCTCCATTGCAGACATTTCCTGCACCTTGGGATTTTCCAGCATAAGCCATTTTTCCCAGCGCTTTAAACTGGAAGAAGGCTGTTCTCCACTGAAGTACCGAAAACGAGTGGCTCAGGGACGATAGGGAGCGTGCTGAATAAAACAACCTCCCCCGCCACAAATGGGGCTGGATAAAAAAAATCCCTCGTTGCAGATGGAGCTGGAACGAGGGAGATCTTACTTTAAATTACTCAGCTACTGGAGCTATACGCACCACCTAGAAACCCAAAATGCTGCTTTGGTAGTGGGGGCGGTCTCTGCTACGATAAGAAACAGACGCGTTGTTAGCGTTGTTGTACCAACTACCACCACGATTGACGCGGTTGTCACCCGACGAGGCACGTACTCTTTATAGCCTTTCCCTTTTATTTTTTAGGTTAAAACCTAAAAATCCTTAACTAATTCGTGCGCCCTTACGGGCGCAACTGTACTTGCTGCTTTTTTCGCAGCCTTTAGGGCTGCTCTTTTACGCAGCAAGTTGTTTTATTTAGAACTGGCACGCACCACCCGGAAACCAAGACCGCTGACGCGGTAGTAAAGGTAGCTGTAGTAGCGGAAAGAAACAGACGCGCTGTTAGCGCCGCTGACCCAACTACCACCACGAATGACGCGGAAGACACCCGACGAGGCACCCTGAGGGGCTGTTGCTGTGGTTATTGTATCATACCAGTCATAACACCATTCCCTGACGTTTCCGCTCATATCATATATACCTAGCCTGTTAGCAGCTTTTTTGCCTACTTGGTGGGTTCCTTGTCCTGATACATCAGTTGTTACATCTTCATCTCCTGTTTTACCTGTTATGTTATTATAACAATACCAACCTACTGCATCTAAACCTGTGTTTGCTTGATCGTTGTACTTTGTTCCTTCAGCCTTATCTGCTCCACTAAAGGTGTAGTTCCAATCCGCTGCTGTTGGGTCTCCTCCTCGGGCTGCATATTCCCATTCGGCTTCCGTGGGTAAGCGATAGCCATTTGCTCCTTCATTTAATGTTACAGTTGCGTTAGATATGTAATAGCCTGTCTTTCCACTTGCTTGTTCTACTTTTTTTACTTCAATGTTGTATGCTTTTGTCAATCCTGCGTTTTCACTTAAGGCATTACAGTACCATACGGCATCGTACCAGGTAACTCCTTCTACTGGTCGTTTTCCTTGTACATCACCTTCAAATAAGGTGTACGTTGTACTATCTTCTGTACAATATGATGGGTTGCTTTCTAAGTCGTATGTAATTCCATCTACCGTTACTTTTTGTCCAGCCATGACACTTGCGTATTCTTCTTGGGTTACTTCGTATTTTCCCATGTAAAAATCACTTATGGTTACTGTTCTGCCTTCTATAAATGCGCCATTGTAATTATTACCCTCTATTGTGTCACCTGTTACGGATACCATTTCAGGTACTTTAATCTTTGTTCCTTCAGTGGCTCCATTTCCGCCATCTCCGCTAGGCTCTTGTGTAGATGTATCAGTGCTACTTGGCTTATCTCCGCTAGGCTGTTGCGTAGGTGTATCAGTGCTACTTGGCTTATCTCCGCTAGCATTGGTATCACAGCCCACCAAGGGCAGGAGTACCATCACGATTGCCAGCAGAACTAATCCTACCAGCATCAATTTCTTTATGGATTTCACTTTTAAAATCCTCCTTAAAAAATATTTGTATCCAGCACTGAGCTGGAAAAATTACCAAGATAAAATGATTTAAACGAAAAAAGACCAGCGGGAAATTTCTTGCAAAAGGAATTCCACGCTGGTCTTGTTCCAGATAAATTTATTGTTGTAGAAAGAGTTTCTTCTATGTGTTGTGTTGTGTTGTGTTGTGTTGTGTTGTGTTGTGTTGTGTTGTGTTGTGTTCAGGGATTGTATCGTGGAAAAGGTATTTGTCAAGACAGATTCTGCATTACTTGAAAGATTTTTTGTGTCTGAAACCATGTTTACTCCAGTGCTATGAACTTTTACGACGCAGAACCAACTTTGACGACTACCGTATTTTTGTCCACTTTCTAAGAATTGTCAAGGCTCTGGAGGGCGGATTTTCGTTTTTTATTACGTACAGTGTGTAAGATTTTCTCTTGCTTACACATGGTAAGATTTTCTCTTGCTTACACATAGTAAGAGTCCAATCTTACACTGTGTAAGATTGCCTTCTTACACAAGGTAAGATTACTATCTTACACACAGTAAGATTGAGCACATACACTGTGTAAGATTCTTCCCAGATTTTGTATCCGCCTGTCTTTACAGGTCACTGCCCCTTTCCTGTACGCGTCATTGCCCCTGACCAAATGTGAGTGGCCTTAGCCATAAGCAAAGACCTGTGGTTCTTCCTTCCCAGCCCGTACAAAAAGGCTCCATCTTGGGAAGCTTTTACAAAAAAAATGAAACTTTTTCCCGTAAAAAAGACAAATTCTGCAAGTTTAAAGCGAATAATATATGTGTAAAGAAAAAATCAGGAGACCATATGAAACCAATTGAAGAACTCACCTTTACCGACGACTACATGTTTGGCTACGTTATGAGAAACGAGGAGATTTGCAAAGGCCTATTGGAGCGACTTTTAGGTATCAAAATCCAACGACTAGAATTTCCAACCTTGCAAAAAACCATTGCACCCCACTACGAAAGTAAGGGCGTACGATTAGACGTGTATGTTCAAGATTCATCCCGTGTTTTTGACATCGAAATTCAAAATAGCCTTCATGA
>JAZQSR010000010.1:0-4726 GCA_045630225.1 Treponema sp.
TCATAAAGGGGAAGGACCGCAGGGCATTTACAATGCGGGTCAAAACCTGATACAAGATGGGCTTGGGCATGATGCCAGTGACAGGGTCAGTAACGCAAAGCAAGATTCCCAAGGGCAAGCCCAAGAGGATGGAAAACACGGTGGAGGTAAGCACCATGGCTAAGGTTTGGAGGGTAGAAGGCCACACCAAGGACATAATGGTAGAAAAATTCATACAAACTCCTATTTCAAATCAATTCCAGGGGATTCAGTTGGTAAAGGTAAACCTAAAGGCTTAGGCTTCCTCTACAATAACGCCCTGCTGACGAAGGAAGGCAAAGGCAGCTTCCAATTCCTCTGGCTCACCGTGAATATCCACCAGAAGGGTACCGATATCACGAGCCGTGGCACTGGCAGTTCCTTGCTGGGCAGCAATGTGCTGAATACCACCAGCCCGAATATTAAACTCCACCTTGAACTGGTGGGCCATACGACTGAGAACGGGCTCTCCAGTGAGCTGGTTGATAAACCGAAGGATATATTTTCCCCCTTCTTGGGACCAGCGGACAAGACCTTCTGGATGCTCAAGATTTCCAGAAACAGATGGAGCGGAAGAATCAATTTCCTCTGGCATGACGCTGAGGTTTGCAAGAAAATCCTTGGTGACGGGAGACTGGGGATGGGAGAAAATCTGGGACACGGAGCCCTCCTCCACTACAGCACCGCTATCAAGAACGGCAACATAATCGCAGGCGTCACGAACAACTTCCATCTGATGGGTAATCATCACCACCGTCAGCTGCATTTTCTGCTGAATCTCTCGAATCAAGGCCAAGATGGAACGAGTTGTCTGGGGATCCAGGGCACTGGTGGCCTCGTCACAAAAGAGAATGTCGGGCTTGTTGGCCAAGGCACGAGCAATGGCAATACGCTGCTTCTGGCCGCCGGAAAGCTGGCTAATGGGAGAATTGGCTCTGTCGGCAAGTCCCACCAATTCCAGCAATTCTGCCACCCGCTCCTTGATATGGCTTTTTGAGGTGCCGCAAATCTCCAAAGGATAGGCAATGTTCTGGGCGGCGGTACGGGAAGAAAAGAGGTTAAAGCTTTGGAAAATCATTCCAATGCGACGGCGACGCTGAATCAGAGCCTCACCCTTCAGATTATCCACCTGCTGGTCATCGTAGAACACGGAACCGGAATCAGGTTCTTCCAAGAGACTAATGAGGCGCACCAAGGAAGATTTTCCTGCCCCACTTTTACCGATGATGCCATAAATGCTGTTGGAGGGAATGGTGAGGCTTACATCCCGCACTGCATGAACTGCCTGACCAGCAGAATCAACCGTCTTCTTGGAGTCTGTCTTTCCACCAGGAACAGCATAGGTACGAACAAGATTTTTTAGTGTGATTTGCACAAAGTACCGCCTTAAAATAGATTCGGTAATTATACTTTATAGAATGGAATAAATCAATGTAAAAAAAAGAGCCGGGCATGTGAAGTACACTTCAGAACCCGGCTTATTCAAAAAAATTAGTAGGTCTTGCAGATAGGCTCGAAGGTATCAACCTTGAGAGAGGCGCCACCAATGAGGCCACCGTCAATATCTGGCTGGGCCAAAAGGGCTGCAGCGTTACCAGCGTTCATAGAACCGCCGTACTGGATGGTAGTGGCTTCGGCAACCTCCTTACCAAACATGTCAGCCAAGATTCCACGGGTAAACTTGTGGATAGCCTGGGCATCTTCTGGAGTAGCAGTCTTTCCTGTTCCGATGGCCCACACAGGCTCGTAGGCAATGGTAACCTTCTTCATCTGTTCAGCAGTTACCTCAGCCAAGCCCTTGCGAGTCTGCTCTTCACAAACAGCCTCTGCCTTGCCAGCTTCACGTTCTTCCAAAAGCTCTCCAATACAAAGCACTACATCCAAGCCTTCTGCCAGAGCAAGCTTTACCTTCTTGTTAATCATGGCATCATCTTCTTTGTAGATATGGCGACGCGCGGAGTGACCAAGAATTACAACCTGAACTCCCAAATCCTTCAGCATGGCAACAGAAACTTCTCCAGTGTGGGCTCCAGAAACCTCTGTGGACATGTTCTGGGCTCCCAGCAGGATGTTTGATCCCTTAACCACCTGGGAAACAGCATCCAAGTTGGTAAAAGAAGGAGCAATCATGTATTTGTTCTTTCCATCCTTAAGGGCTTCTACCAATCCCTTGGCCAGCTCAACGGCCTCACCCTTAACCTTGTTCATCTTCCAGTTACCGGCAATATAGTATTGTCTCATGGCAAATCTCCTATTAAAACTAGTATACCTCTATTTGTGCCTTGTGGCAATGGAGAGCAAATTCTTCCTAGAAATCCATTGTTCCAAAATCAAAGGACAAGAAAGGAGTGACAGGTTTGCCAGTGATATTGCTGTGTTTAGAACCTGCACCAGCCCGAATATACAGACCAAACTGCCTTTTAATCTGGATTCCAATACCAGTAGAAACATTCCATAGCAAACCTTCTCGGAAATAGGCAGAATTCTCTCCATATTCCATATTTTCTGTATAATTCAGTGTGGGAACAATATCACCCCAATGATAGAAAATATGCCCCACAGCACCAGTAAGCCGGAAGAATATGTCTCCACCAAGAATGGTAAGGGAGGAGAAAGGCTTAAATTGCAGGGTAAGGGCTGCAGCCATTTTATGGATACCGAAGAAATCCTTGGCAATTATCTGGGGAAAGAAGATTCTATCGTAACTAGTAAAACCTTCTGTGGGAATAAATGATGGATACTTCAACAGATTTTCTGTTACATCAAAGCCAGCAGTAGCATCAAGGGCCAAGGAAAAATGCTTTCCCATGGGGATTATCTCGTTAACAAAGCCTTCTAAAATAACTGCCAGTGGTTTTCCCTGGAATGAGCCAAGGGGGAACAACACCTTACCTTTGAGATTTACGTATAAACCACGGGTAGCAAACAAGGCTGTATCTTGATTATCAAATATGCTATTTACCTGGAATCAAAGAAATATCTGACTTCATATCTAATTCTGGAGCGAATTTTTCTATGTAGTAGTTTGATTCCAATTCCATAAAGAAATTGGGAGTAAAGGCATTAAAATAAAAGAGCTCCACTCCTAAATCATTGATAAAACTACCTTTTACACCTAATACAGAATTTCTTCCCAAAACACCTCGTAACTGAACTTCTGGGCGGAATACAAACTTTGTCATGCTGTATTGATAGGCAATGCTGGAAGTAAGATCAGCACCTAACACGATTCTAATGGACCGAGGATCTACAGATTCCAGCTGAAGTTTTAAGGTATTCACTCCATTGTCATTAATCAGCTTGGGCATAATCCGAGAATAATTACCAGTGATATAAATACTGTTCATCAAGGCAACGGCAGGATTTGAATCGTAGAGTGACAATTCATCTTTAATCTTTTGGGAAACATCGATGGCAATAATAATATCGTATCCCATGTTTTTTGCCACATTTATAGCAAGATTATACCGTAAGGGTATCGGTAGCAAGAGCTCTAAAGGGAGTTTCTAATTGATCAAAATTGATATTTGAAGGGTATTTTATCGTGGCATCCTTCATCAACTGGTACACACGCTGGCCGTTGGAAATTCCTTTTCCCAGCTTAAAAGAAAAATCTGTACCAAGAGCCATACTCAAAAGATTTGAATTGAGACTGTGATCCTCCAACAAAAAATCATTGTAATCTACTAGCCCCTTTAGATTCTGATATACAAGATAGAAAGGACCTTTTGATGTGGTTTACAAGGATATGGTATCCCTGCAAACCACATCGAAAGAGTTAAGGACTAATTTTTGTAAAAGTATATTGACCTCCAAAGAAATAGCTACTAACACTTGAACCGTTAATGGTGGCAACAACATTAGTTGGGTAAAGTTCACTTTTTACTTCCCATTCAGAGTCTGGATCCTCAAAAGAAACAGTAATACCATAGACATTTTGAAAAACTCCCAGATTATTAATAGTTGTTAAGGTATCTGGGAAAATGATTTCAGATAATGCAATCTTTGGATTCCCGGAATCTGAATGAGTGAAAGAAGGACTAAATGTAGTCATATTTGTGAGAGACAAGTCTAAAACAATGGTACAAGATGATGCATTATTTGCTGCATTTGCCAATTCTTGTAATATGGTATTCAAACTATTTGTATCTGCCAAAACAAAAGTTCCATCATAATCACCTTGGCTAATTTGAGTTTGAAGAGCAGCCAAAACAGTAGCACTGTTTACACCTGTAAGTTCTGTCAACTCCCCAGAACTATTTACATAATATCTTTTACCATCAGAAGAAGGAACCAGTGCAAATTTGTCAACTTCGTTAGCAAGGGTAACGTTTGAAGCAGAGGAGGTAGAGAGAATCTGGGTACCTGATGAATAGGTGAAAGGAGAAATAGTAGCTACAGGCGTTGTACCTTTAAGCTCACTGGTGATGGTAATAACCTTTCCATTACCTAACTGAACATCATTATCTGGAGCGATATAAGCTAAACCGCCAATATTAATAGCTTGAGCAGAAATTGCATAGACTCCTTGTGAACCATTTCCACTGATAGTTCCTCCTGTCATAGTCAAAGTACCATTAAGATTGATTGCCCCGCCTTTTCCAGTAGAGGTATTATCATTGATAGTTCCACCATTCATTTCTAAAGTAGTAATGGAACAGACATATACACCACGGCCACCAGTAGTTCCAGACGTATTATCACTAAT
>JAZQSR010000011.1:0-12810 GCA_045630225.1 Treponema sp.
GGTATTGCCTTAGGATGTTGTTTTGTAACTACTTTGTTAGGATGTGGAGATATAAACGCAGATAACAATACAAATGCACAGACAGGGGGGGGGGTAAAAGATAATGTATCGGTAAATCTACCAGCAGTAGACAGTTATGAAACTACACCAACCCTTGAATTTAACTCAGCTAAAAGTGGAAACAAAGCCCTTCCTTTTCTAACAAAAGATGCCATAAAGAAAATGTTGCAAGATACTCATCATTCCAAATTCCCTGCTAATAGAGAAACTGGTGTAGAACATTTGCTGGAAAAACCAAGTTATACTGCCCCCTACGCTATCGGCAAGGTTAAGCAAGCAGCCTTAGACTACTCTCTCGCTCGGTTAAATAATTTGCGTCGTATGGCTGGTCTCCCTTCTGTAGAACTTGACGAAAGTTTAAATGAACAAGCCCAATATAATGCTTTTCTTGTATCCTATTATGATAGTTATGATGCAGGAGCTAAACCTAGTGATATGCCAGATGATATTTATAACAAAGGAAAAAATGTAAATACTGTCCTTAGACTTGTAAAACCACGTATAATTGACTCTAGTGATTATTACTTTGAAGATCAAGGTGTTAGTAATTTAGGGCACAGATTTCCAGTATTAAAACCAGATCTCAAAAAAGTAGGATTTGGTGTAGCTTCTCCTTATAACGGAAAAGGAGCCACAGCAACCCAATTCAGTCCTGCTGCAACAACCAGTGCAAATTGGACATATAGTAACCCTGCTGGATTTGATTGGGACTTTATCAGTTGGCCAGCTCCAGGATACTTCCCACTCAACATATGGAATGCTGGTTCTGAAGCCCAAGGTTATAAACATTGGTCGATAAATCTCAATCCCCATTATAGTAAAAACTATGGAGTGAGTACGTCTCCTCCAACTGAAATTACTGTCGTAAAAAATGGTACAGAAAAATGGTCAACTGCAGCAAGAGATGGATATACACAATTTAAATATGAATCATCTAATGCTGCTCCACGCAGTTTCATTTTTGCGCTACCAGGAGCTACATACAGTAATGGAGATAGATACACAGTCACTCTTTCCAATATTGGAGGCCCTTCTGGTTCCATCAGTTATACTGTAGAATTTTTTGATGTAGACAAATAAACTTTTCAATGCTGGAAAATATTTTACTGGTAGAGCTTAGTAAAATATCCTAGCCAGTTAAGCTGAAAGCTTCTGTAAGCCATCTTGATTGAAATGCACCCCTAAAGTTGGACATATCACAAAAGTTCAATTTTAGGAGGTGCAATTTTTTTGGCCAAAAAACTTGCCAGAAAGACTTATTCCAGCTCTGCCATGATTGCAAGGCCTGCTGAACAACCGATTCTGTTGGCTCCTGCTTCCACCATGGCAAGGGCATCCTTGGCAGTACGGATTCCACCTGCAGCCTTTACCCCAATGTCTGGTCCCACGGTTTTCCGCATCAGAGAAACAGCTTCTACAGTGGCACCACTATCACCAAAGCCCGTGGAGGTTTTTACAAAGTGAGCTCCAGAGCGAACTGCAGCCTTACAACAGGCCACAATCTCATCTTCAGTCAGATAGCATACCTCAAGAATTACCTTTACAATGGCAGGTTTACTGGCAGCTACTACACCGGCAATGTCAGCCTCCACATCATCAAAGCGCCCTTCCTTGGCAGCTCCAATATCAATCACCATGTCCACCTCTGTAGCACCTTCCTTCACTGTCCATGCAGCTTCCTGAGCTTTTACCTCATGGCTGGTGGCTCCTAAGGGAAAGCCCACCACTGTACACACCTCCACAGAAGAGCCTTTTAAAAGCTTGACTGCAAGGGGTACATGAACTGGATTTACACAAACTGAAGCAAAGTTATTGGCCAAAGCTTCTGCACAAAGCTTTTCTACATCATCCCTTTTTGCCACCGCCTTCAAAATCGTATGGTCAATCATGGCTGCCATTTGTTTTTTATTCATGTCATTCTCCTAAAACTATAGCCGTATCTATAAAAAATCACTATATTATACACCATGAAAAGAAATATATCACCATGGAACATGAAAAAGGTTACCACCTTGAAAAAGCTTGCTAGCACAGGCATCCTATTCACCCTGCTTTGCCTGAGCCTTCTTTCTGGCTGCACAAAAAAAGATGCTGCTTCACAAAAAAATGATGCAACGGCAGAAACCCAAATTACCGCCAGTTTTTATCCCCTGTACGTCATGCTCATGAACATTACGGAAAACGTGCCAGGAATCAAGCTCAACCTCATGGCTCCAGCAGATACTGGTTGCCTCCACCACTATCACCTGTCTCCTGCCGATATGAAGCTAATTCAAGACACAGACATTATGGTGGTGAACGGAGCCCACATGGAAGAGTTCATGGACAAGATTCTTGACACCTTGGATCCTAGCTCCATCGTGACCGCCACGGGAGATTGGCCCTTGGTAGATGAAAATCCCCACGTCTGGGTGTCTCCTGCAGGTGCCATCCATCAGGTGGAGCAGATTACTGAAGGACTTTGTGCCCTAGATGCAGCAAACAGCCAACTGTACCAGCAGAATGCCGCCAACTACATTGCCAAGCTCCAAGATTTACGAAGCACCATGGTGTCTGAACTCCAGCCCTTTGCTGGTGCTTCCCTTATTACCTTCCACGAAGCCTTCCCCTACTTGGCCCAAGAGTTTAACTTTAGCCTGGAGGGAAGCATTGAACGGGAACCAGACAGTGAGCCCACTGCCAAGGAATTGGTGGAAACCATCAATTTAATTAAGGAAGTTCAGGCAAATGGTAAGCCCTTGGCTCTTTTTGCAGAATTGAACTATGCCTCCTCCGCCGCAGAGGTTATAGCTAGGGAAACGGGCCTTACGGTACACCAGCTTGATCCAGCCGTTACAGGAATTCTGGATAAGGATGCATATCTGCGTGCCATGGAATACAATACCACAATTTTGAAAGAAGCTTTAACACGCTAAATTTCCATTATTTACAAAAATAACTGGGAAGAATGAAATAATTTGAGAGAATTATATCTTTACAAGGTTTAAGACTATTTTAAATCTTGTCTTTAGTCTATCATTATGGTATAGTAAGGGTATACTACTTTATAAGAGGTGTGAAAATGGCTTATAAGATTGATGCTAGTGGATGTGTTAACTGTGGTGCTTGTGAACCCGAATGTCCAGTTGGAGCAATCAGCGAGGGCGATGGAGTTCGCGTTATTGATGCAGGAACTTGTATTGACTGCGGTGCATGTGCAGGCGTTTGCCCCACAGATGTAATCAGCCAGGAATAAGCGTCTTTTACGTTTTTTAAAACAGGTTCGGTTGGAGGGTGTAACTTTCCACTGAACCTGTTTTTTTCTTGGTAAAGAGAATATGATACAGAAAATCGTTCATGGTTACGGAAAACTCCTTTTATCCCTTATAAAAATTCTAGCTTTAATTGGGCTTTGTGCAATCTTCGCTTTTGTTTTAGTCTTACCTCTTTGGAAATTTGCCTCCATTGCTCCTGGAGTTTATAGTGCTACAATTATTATTCTCTTTGCAGTGGGAATTATTCTTCTGATAGTAAAGAGCCTGAGAAATTTCTTAGTTGCAGGATTTCCCACTCCTCAAGAACGAAGAAAACGTATTCACTACCTTTTCAATATGCTGGGAAGAATTTTTGTGGTTCTTTTTGGTCTCGTTGCAATGGTAATTTGCATTTTACAAGAAATAACCTTTGCGGTGTGGCTTATATTATTGCTTACCATCATTTTATATGGAGTTTTGGCATTTGGAAAAAAAGAAAAAAAATAATTATCACATCTCTATTTTTACCTTCCTCATTCTGACAAGTTTTACTTCAGTGACTGTTCTTGCCCAAGCTCCAGTTACTTCAGTTTCTGCTGAACATGCGGCAATGAATCAAGTACATCAAAATATGATTGAGACTGCCTTGTTACCAGTTATTACAAGTTTTTCTTCTCGGAACAAGGATTTTGTCCAATATATGCAAAATGTAGAAAAATCCTACAAAAACATTAATGCAGGAAGAAGCTTTCAGCCAGGATTTTATCTTTACACAGTCACAGCAGAAGACACCTCACTGCCCGTAAGAAATTTAGTGAGCATAGCTGCACGTTGTACCATTCCCTATGGAGAGATTGCCCTGCTGAACAACTTGACTTCTGTAGAGGAAGACTTAACGGGCAAAACCTTGCTCCTGCCTGATGCACCAGGCCTCTTTGTGCCCTTGAATCCAACAACTTCCATTGGAACCTTGGTAAAAAAACGTTTGTATAACCCTGAGTTGGGAAATGAGTTTACCATTAACGGAAAGAACTATCAGTATTTTCCCCAAGAACGGCTGACTCCCACAGAATTAGCCTTTTTCTTGGATACAAATTTGAGAATGCCTTTGGATAATAGTGTTTTGACTTCTGGATTTGGAAACCGAGTAAGCCCCATCACAGGACTGAAGCACCAGCACAAGGGAATAGACTTGGCAGCACCAGAGGGTACAAAGGTGTACGCCTGCAAGGGTGGTACGGTGGCCATTGCAAGTTACGACAACATCTACGGCAATTATATTATCCTTGATCACGAAAACAAGACCCAGAGTGTCTATGCCCATCTTTCTGCCACCGAGGTAAAGACTGGGGAAGAAGTTTTACGGGGAACAGTTATTGGAAAGGTAGGCAGTACTGGAGCATCCACAGGACCTCACCTACACTTTGAAATTCGTGTAAATGGTGCTGCTCAAGATCCCCGCAGACTTTTGCCAGCTATTTGAGGTCTCTATGAAAAAAAATGTATTGATTTTCACAGTATTCATTCTCTTGAACATGGTGGCCATAGGGGAAACCTTTAGAATCCACAAAACGGTAATGGTGAACATGCCTGAAACAGGAAATGTGGCAGTACAAGCTGGTATTAACGATGCCTTAGCCATTACCCTTCCAGAAGATACCACTTTTTTTCAGGGAATTGAGCTCGACATAAAGATTCCAGAGGTACTTTCTCGTTATTACGGTTCTGTAGCCTATTCCTTGTATACAGGTCTCACTCCCATGCCCACAGACACTACCATCAACTACACGGGCACCAGAGAAATGATAGATACCATTCCAGGCAGACTGAGCTTAAATCTCATCATTCCCTTGGTGGAGCCAAATACAATAAAAAAAACGCCCTATAGCATTATTTTACCAGCTGTATATAGCTTGAATTCATCCGTGTTATTTTTCCGATTCCAGCTTGTTATGAAGGGCATTCCAGAAGATTATGAAAAGGAACCCTTTACCGTAACTGTAAAACCAGTCTACATAGACAAGGGACGGATGGAACTTGACATCATTTATCCTCAAGATGAAAATGGGCAAACCATGGAATTTCCTTACACAGTCTTTATCGATGAGCAATTGGCCACATTGGAGGCACAAAAGACCATTCTTGATGTAGGAACCCACTATATTTCCATGGTGTCTGACCATTACCGCAATGAAACACGGACATTTTCCATTGAACCAGGCAAGACAACAAAGCTGGAGGTGGAGCTGCGGGATATTGCCCCAACCTTGCAGGTAGTAGCACCAGATAACACGAAGATTTTTCTTGATGAAGTTGAAATCCCCTACACAAAGGATGCCTTTGTAATTTCTCAGGGTGAACATATGATTCGTTTTGTAGTGGGAGACTATGAGACGGTAAAAACCATTCAGGCAGTGAACGGAAGATCTTATGTTATAAACCTCTCCTTGGATGTTGAGGTTACGGAAACGCTGTAATTTTCCCTAAAGATTTTTGAATTTACACCGATAATTTAGTATCGGATGTGCAGATCCCCTCCCACCCATTGCACATCCGGATGCCTGATGGCATGGCCGGCGATAGCCGGTCTTTTTTTTTGTAATTTCAAATTCCAAAAGGAATTAAATAAAATGATTCAGGGATTCTTGTAACAAGCCCAAAAAACGAGCTTTGAGCAAGGGAAAATCTACAGAAGCAATAGTGCAAGAAGTGAGGTGTTGACCAAGTGCGGAGCAATCCTCATGAACAGTCTTTTGTTGCTTCTCGGTGGAATAATACGATTGAACTTGCTGGTCAAAATATTCACCAGCTGCTTCCAGCATATCTTCAATTTCACGGGGAGACAGGGGGAGCTTTGTTCCAATGAGCTTGTTTTCCAGTTCCCGACTATGCAAACGAAGGACTCCACAAAAGGCAATTCTCAGGTTCATGAGGGTTTCCTTTTGGATGCTTGCCAAAAAGGCATAGGAAGCACAATTTTCGTTCAAGGTCCAAGAAGGCCCCACCCTCCGGAACAAAGAAAGCTCCCAATCATCAAGAGGAATACGAACCTTTGTCAGGACGCTTCCAGCAGGAACTAAACTATCAGCTGAAAAGCTCGAAAACTGGGTCATGGGAAGGGAAATAACTTCAGATTTAATCCGAAACTCAAGTTTGGCATCCATAGCTAACAAGGGTGCAAACAAGGTGCCACAAACAGGCTCAATGCAGATATTACCGCCCAAGGTGGCGATATTTCTCACCAATGGAGTGGCAATAGAATTCAAGGCCTGATATAAAACTGGGGGAACATTTTTTTCTCCCAACTCCATGATGGAAGCAAGGGTAATACCAGCACCAATTTCTATGTATCGCTCTCGTTTTTCGATTAGCTGAAAATCTTTTATATTTCGTATAATAAGAGAAACTGGAGGCAATTCCTTGAGATAGGTGCATCCGCCACAAATCTTCAGGTTTGACCGATTCCTCAGTTCGTAGAGTACATCATCAAAACTTGTTCCAAAATAAACGTCCTTAGTTCTTTCCTTTTCGTCCATTTTTGCTATTCCTGTTTGATTTATTTTCCTTTTCCTGTCGCTTGTGCATGTAGTTTTGGAAAGCAACTGCAGCATAGCCAATTCCCTCTATGAGGCTGTCTTGCTCAGAACAGCTACAATCAAAATGGCGTACCATATCGTATATTACCTGGTGAGATGGACGATGGTAAGTCGATATGAGACTGTACGTACCAAGAATCTTTCCTGCATTACAAAAACCACAAAGATGAATTCCAGCCTTTGCAAAGGAAGTCAGAATCAATTCATATTCCTTTGTCTTGGAAAATTGCTCCAAAGTCACGATGGTGGCGTCTCGAGCAACGACAAAGGGAATGATACAGGTGGGAATGGCTTTTCCGTCTAGCAAGACAGTACACGCACCACAGCGACCTTGAGCACAACCGAGCTTAGCAGAAATATATCCTTCTCGACGCAAAACATCTAAAAGGCTCATGGAGGGTGAAGCCTCTAGTACCATCACTTCTCCGTTTATAGTGATAGGAATTTTCATTCTGCTTCCTCCTTCTGCTCTTCATTTTCTATACGGTTTACCTCTTGCCCCTTATCTGAAGACTGTGTTTCATGAGTTACCTCACTATCTGGCAACTGGGGAAAGAAGGCTTGATGCACATAGTTTGTTTGAAGGGGAATGGTAGAAACAGCCTTATTACACGCCTGGGAAATGGCAGAAGAAATTGCAGCAGGTAACAAGGAATATATCAAGGTTCCCAATTGTTTGGGCTCTTTGCTTCCTGGTAGCAGCTCCACAAAGATATTTTGAACTTCAATTTCTTCCCACGCAACAAATTCATGAATACTTTCTCGTATTGCAGCTTTAATGGTAGCCACAGCCCGGTCAGGAGAGAGGATTTCTCCACCTTCCACTGCAACCCAAATTCCACGAATGATAGTTCTATAGGTAAAGGTATCTAGTTCCACTTCTACCACGGCAGAGCCTGTAGCGGTGGAAAAAAATGGGGAGCCGGAAAAAGTTTCTTGATTCCACTGCTTTTTTTGGGCACTAGTTAATCCTCGGGACACGTGAATGGGCAAGGGCTGCTGGAAACGTTTTTTCTGGATTGCAGTACAAGCCTTACGCAACAACTGGGTCATAAGGCCCACATTGCCAAAAAATCCAGCAGGATACAGGGGCTCCGAGTCCACGGAAAAGTTTCCGTTGATACTAATATTCTTTTCTTCTACATCAAGTTCCTTGGAAACAATCTTTATCCAGACACTTTGCACCCAGGATGAGGGGGGATAAGAATGAATCACCACCGTTCCGTCCCTTTCCAGAGTAAGCTCCATGGTTAGTTCTTGAATATAGCGGCTTGAACCTAAAAAGCAACTTCCCTCAAAGCCACAGGCAATACCAATTCCACGGATAGGCACAGGACTAGTTAGTTTTTTTTCACAAGAATCCTTGCGAGCAAGATTATAAGACCAATATTTTCTTTGGAAACTGCTTTTATCCACAACAGCTTTAAGCACCTTTTCCAAATGGGCAAAATTAAAGGAAAAAGGCTTTATGGGCTGACGTTCGTGATTCAACAGGCGAACTTCATGGGGCATTTTTCCCACCTTAGCAGCAATCTCTGACAAATGAGATTCCAAGGCAAAGAAAATCTGGCTGTCCATTCGCTGCATGGTCAAGGCGGTGGGAGGTGTTTGGGACTTGATTGCATAGGCTTCTATTTTGTATACAGAGGGATTGTAAACTCCAACAGCAGCTACAATCATTCTATTCATCAATTCCTGAATAAAGGGATTATAGATGCCTGTATCCAAAATGATGGAAATTATCATGGCCAAAATCTTTCCCTCAGGAGACACTGCACTACGATAACTTACCACAACAGGTGTTGGTCGCTCAAAATACAAGCCTTGTTCTTCTCGTGAAAACATCATCTTTACTGGTTTCCCACAAAGATAGGCAGCTACAGCCAGCTGTGCAGATAAAATTGCAAAATACCATTGGGACCTGTTATTGCCACCAGCCACCAAGGTTTTGCGAATTTCCACCTGCTCTGGAGAAATGCCAAGGCCAGCAGCTATGGAGCGACGAACTTGACTGAACCACTGGACAGGAGCGTACAAAATCAGCCGGTTATCTTGATAGAGGGCTAAACCTCCAGCAACTTCCCCAGAATGGGGAGTGTAGCAGTTGCTGGCATAACTTCCTTCCACTTGGATGTCGGCCTCTGCAAAAACTAATTCTGCATCATTTTCTCCACTGATAGTTCTTTGGACAATGATATTTTGATTTTCCAGGGATTCTGAAACACCAAGTCCTTCCTCCAAACGATGGAATCTGATAATCACTTCCTTTGACAACTGACTTACCTTTAATTTATCTGGCCCCACAAGAATTGCCAAGGGTTCTCCCTGATAGGAAACCTCTTCTTCAGCCAGTATGGGGACCTCTGTTCCCAATAAAGACAGTTTTTTTTCGCCAGGAATATCCTTTGCGGTGTACAAAAAATACTCTTCGGGGAGCTGAGGATGGGAAATGGATCTGATTTTGCCTCTGGGCAGGGGACTTCGAATCAAAACCCCATACACCATATTATTCAGTCGAAAGTCAGAAAAAAAGGAGGAGGCAAAATCTACCAACTGCTTTCCAGAAAACTTCCGTTTAGTTGCCATAATAGCTCCGTCCCAGTGTTACTACAGTGTCGATTACCCGCTCCACCATTTCCTGGCTCATACCGGGCCAAAATGGCAGGGAAAAGCTTGTTTCAAAGCGTTTTTGGGCATTGGGATAGTCAGCTGCATCAAGATCAAAGGTTTGACGAAGATAGGACAGGCGGAAATGGGGAATAAAGTGCATGGAAATGCCCAAGCCTGCTTCTTGGAGCTTTTGAGTAAACTCGTTGCGGCTAAGCTTTAGTTTTTCTGGCACCAGCCGCAAAATATACAAATGCCAAGCATTTCCGTCACCGTCGGGAGGTAGCTGCAAAAAGTCACAATCAGCAAAGGCTTTGTTATATTGCTGAGCAATGGCTTTTCGTTGCTGGAAAAGGAGGTCAGCCTTTTGTAGCTGCACCCGCCCCATGGCTGCCAGTACATCTGGTAAATTGAACTTGTAGCCGGGAGCTACCACATCGTATTCCCAAGAAGCCTTCTCCGAGGTGTAGCGGTTCCACACTGGCCGATCTATACCGTGCATTCTCATGGTGGACATGAACTTATGGTACTCAGGATTTTTGGTGCAGACCATGCCTCCTTCCGCCGTGGTAATGGTTTTAGTGGCGTAAAAGGAATACACGCCAATGTCACCGAAGGTTCCAGCATAGCCATTCTTTGTTTTTGCGGGAAAGGCGTGGGCAGCATCTTCCACCACTGGCACTCCGTATTTGGCTGCAATGGCACAAATCTCTTCCATGTTGCAGGGAAGACCAGCAATATGCACTGGAACCACCGCCCGAATATCCTTATCTTGAGCTAATCGCCGCTCCACCTGAACTGGATCTATGTTGTAACCATCAGCTTCCACGTCGGCATACACCACTCCACCACCAAGATGGCAGGCGGCAGTGGCTGTGGACACAAAGGTATAGGGAGTGGTAAGGATTTTTCCTGGTGTGGAATATTTTCTTGAACTAAAAATCCCGGCACTGGCATTACCTTCAGTAATGGCATTATCGGAAGTAATGGGGGAAACCCAGTCAAAACCAACACCACAGGCATGATAGGCCAGCTGCAAGCCGCTGGTGGCACTGTTTACTGCTAGAGCTTTTATTTCCCTGTCATTCTGGTAGCCACCAACAAAGCTAGCAAACTCCTGCTCAAAAGCAAGGGCCTCCTTGGCAGTAGTAAGCCAGCCAGAATCCATTACCCGAAGCACCGCATCCTTTTCTTCCTGTCCAAGGGCTGGCACAGAAAAGGGAATAAAATCAAGGGACTGCTGGCTTTCATTCAGCTTGCTCATCGTAAAACTCCTTTAACGAGGGAACTGCATCACAAAGGGTCTGCACAAGATACTCTGAGTTCCGATACAAATCTGCCTTGGCGGGATTAAAAATACAAGTTGGAGCCAATTTATCCAGCAATGTCTGCAAATTTTCTCCCATGGAAGTGCTCCGTAATCGCAAAATTTTGGGATATTCCGTGGGAGTGGGATCTTCTTCTTCCAACCACAAAGGCTCGTCCAGTCGCTCCCCCTTCCGCAATCCCGTAAGAATGATATCAACATCCTTGTAGGGTTCGTAGCCAGAAAAGCGAATCACCTGTTCAGCCAAGTCAAGGATTTTTATTGGCTCACCCATATCTAAAAGATAGGTGGAACCATTTTGCCCCACACCACCAGTTTCCAGCACCAAGGAACAGGCCTCTGGAATGGTCATGAAAAAGCGCTTCATCTCAGGATGGGTTACGGTAAGGGGCAAGCCTGCTTTCAACTGGTCCATAAACACTGGCAACACAGAGCCCCGTGACCCCAGTACATTGCCAAAGCGAACGAACATAAAGGAATCCTGCACCCGTGCCTTGCTGGCAGCATCCAGCACCAGCTTTTCGCAAAGCATCTTTGACACGCCGTACACAGAAACTGGAGACACCGCCTTATCTGTGGAAATCAGTACAAAACGATGGACACCATTTTCCAAGGCCGCATCCAGCAGATTCTTTGTTCCAAAAACATTATTTTCGATAACCGCCACAGGATTTTCTTCCATCAGGGGAACGTGCTTGTAGGCGGCACAGTGAAAAATCACATCACAGCGAAGCTTAGAAACAATGGAGCGGGTATATTCCCTATCCTTCAAATCTCCAATAATGGGAATGATGGTAGCCTTTTCCCCTACCCCTTCCCGCTGCAAGGTTCTCAGCTCACGGTCAATCAAGTAGATGGAGTTTTCTCCGTGGCCTAAAAGATAGAGCCGCTGGGCACCTCCCGACAAAAGCTGACGGGCCAATTCGGAGCCAATGGAACCACCAGCACCAGTAATCAGCACACGGCGTCCACGCAAATAGGACAAGCTCTTTTTCAAGGGAATGGTTACTGGTGTTCTTCCTAAAATGTCTAAAGGGTCAATTTCTCGAGTTTGGATAAAATGAGCACTTCCGTCCACAATCTGGGAAATGGCAGGTAAAATCTTGATGCGGCTAAAACCACGCTTTCTCAGGCAATCATACACCGTTCTGATTCTGTCATTGGGAGTGCTGGGCATGGCAATAATGGCCTCATCCCCATCCTCAAATCCCAAAATAGGAATGGTCTTGTCTATGGGTCCTAACACAGGAATGCCATCAATTTCGGAACCAATAATATTGGCATCATCATCAAGGAAGGCCACCACCTTGCCAAAAATCTTTTTTCGGGCAATTTCTTCCGCAATCATCTGGCCTGCAAAACCAGCCCCAATTATGTACAATTTCTTTCCAGTCTGCCCAATCACAACAACCTCCCCCAGACACAGATTTTTACTTATTTTCACTAAGCTCTTGGGAGAGTCTTTCTCCCAAGGAATTTTTCCCAAGAAACCACTCCCTAAGAACGCTCAATCACATCAAAGGCCAAATCAAGATGAAATGCTTCGTTGGCAAAATCTAACCGAACCTTTGCCCGCTTTTTTCTCCTGTCAACCTTAACAATATTTCCTTCCATGCCACTTAATGGACCAGAAACCACTACAATGCGATCATTTTCATCAAAATAGACTTTGGAACTTTCTGCAATATCGTTGCTACCGATAAAATGTACCAAAACAGACAAATCCTTTGCACACAAGGGATTAATATTGTCATTACTGGGCAAAAAACGGCAAAAATAAGGAGCACGACGAACAAGTTTATACAACTGTGGGCTTATCTCCAAAGCTTCAACAAAAACATAGCCTGGAAACACAGGATACAATTCCTGAAAATGCTTACCCTGTCTGCGGATAGTGAGCCTGCGCCGAGGAAAGAAAAAACGAATATCGGCAGAGATTTCCTCTTGATGATGCAATATCCATTGGATGAATGATTCTTCTCGAGCC
>JAZQSR010000012.1:0-4986 GCA_045630225.1 Treponema sp.
GATGCAAATGAAGAAAAAACTACCATGGTAAGACTTGCTACCATTAAAAAAAGTTTCCGCTTCACAATAATCACCTCCCAAGTTGCTCTATTTCGTAGAACAACCCATTTGACATATTCGCATAAAAAAGTTACTCTTTCAAGAATAAGAAGTATAACTATAGTATCGGAGTTCTAATGGAAGCTGTTCAGATAATTATTATCGCAGTATCAGCAGTTGCAGTGGGTTTCCTCGCATATTTTATTATAAAGTCCATGGTTGCCCCAAAAAGAGTTGAGGGAATAAACAAACTGATTAAGCAGGGAAAGACTGCGGCTGCAGTAAAACTAGCCAAATCAATTATCGCTAGAAATCAACGGGACTACAAAGCCCACTATTATCTTGGTAAGGCATATTTAGCAGACAATAAGCCTGAATTGGCATTGATGGAATTCAAGGTTGTAAATCAGAATGCCCTTTTTGATTCAGATATGCCAGAGGTAGATTTTAGAAAGCAGATTTCTCAGCTGTATCTTAAATTCAACCAACCAAGTGAAGCCCTTCGAGAATTTCTTTTGTTGACTAAATTAGAGCCACGAAATGCAGAGCATTTTTACAATGCAGGAAAGCTTTTTGAACAAGGCAACAAAACAGACCAGGCCGTGGCTTTTTACCAGCAGGCTATCGCCTTAAACAAAAAACACGTAAAAGCCCATGCTTCCTTGGGAATGATGTTGTACAAGACAAAGCAGCTAGAATCTGCAAAACGAGAAATTTCTTTGGCTATCTCTTTGAACCCCAACGAATTCTCATCATATTTTTATTTGGGAAAGATTCTCAAAGAAGCCAAGGACTATCCTGGTGCTGTTGATGCCTTTGAAAAGGCCATGCGTGATCCAGAATTCAAGCAACGAGCCCTTTTGGAACGTGGTTCTTGTTTTATGGCCGTAGACAACCCTGACAAGGCCTTTATCGAATTTGACCGGGCAGTAAAGGCTTCTAAAAATGATTCTAGTCAAGAAACCCTGTACTCACGGTACTTTTTGGCCGCCTGCTACGAAAAAATGCACAAGATTGAGCTGGCCATTGAGCAGTGGGAAAAAATTTGTGCCAGAAACAAAAACTTTTTGGATACATCCAGTAAGCTTTCCGAATATCGTGATTTGCAAAACAACGACAACATGAAGGAATACCTTACAAGTTCCACAGAATTCTTCATGGAGCTATGTAAAAAGGTGGCCTTAAACAGCATGGGATTAGCTGCTCAAAATGTAGATGCAACAAAATATGGTTGTCGTATTGTGGCCACCGAGGCAAAGAATGATAACTGGATGAATATGCGACAGCAACTCTACTGCATCCACTTTTTCCGGGAACCAGACCCCCTGGAAGATACGGTTATCCGCCAGATTGCAGATGAGGTGAAAAAACAAAACTATACTAAGGCCTTTGTTTGCACCAGTTCTGGATTTAGCCGAGCAGCATCAAATTTTGCTGAAAGCCGTCCCATTGAGCTGGTAAACAAGCAAAAACTAGAAATGCTCTTGGAAAAATCTGGAATATAAGGCCTAAAAGCCATGAAAATACTCTGCGTGTCGGATCAAATCGATCCTTTGGTATACAGTAATTCAGTAAAGGAACGGTTTTCCGACGTAGAGTTAGTATTTTGTGCAGGGGACCTCCCCATGGAATACATCGATTTCATTGTTTCATCCTTAAACCTACCAACCTACTTTGTTTTTGGCAATCATAATCTCAACG
Organism: Treponema sp.; assembly: GCA_045630225.1. Classification (GTDB taxonomy): domain Bacteria; phylum Spirochaetota; class Spirochaetia; order Treponematales; family Treponemataceae; genus Treponema_F. The sequence goes on from JAZQSR010000012.1 coordinate 1,741, forward strand.
AATTCCATTTATTTCATAAATCCTTTGGGGCTTCTGACAATACCATTAATAACTTAGGGCTAGATTCTGTTTCCGGTGGAGCAAGTTATGCAGGCTTTAAAGCCCTTACCATTCCAACTTCAGTTCCAGGCCGTCCCTTGTTGGTAGTGGGAGCCTCTGGTTCTATTAAATACAACAAGGGTTTGTGCCAATACAGCGATGGAGCCATGAAGCTCAAGCTTTTGCGTCTTCTTCCAAGACTGCTCTACAACAAGCTACGGCATGGCCGATACCTTGACATCTTCCTGACTCACTCCCCTCCCCGCCATCTGCAAGACAAAGAGGATCCATGCCACAGAGGATTTACCTGTTTTCGCTGGTTCTTGGAGAAATTCAAACCAAGATATATGCTTCATGGCCATATCCATCTTTACGATTTACAGGAATCACGAATCACAAAATACCATCAGACTGAAATCATCAATGTTTTCAGCCATTACATACTTGATATTCCTTGGAGTTCCCACAAGGATGGCTTATAACTCACAATCCCAAGAAGATTTTGCCAAAGCCAGAAACAAGGCCCTGTTCAATGAATTGCAACACTTTCTGAATCCCGAAGAAACACAACTTCTTTCCTTGGATGATGTGAAAAAAATGTTGAAGCCTACAGGAGAAGTATACCGTGGAATGCAAACAATTCCCGTTGAACTTATTGTAGGCAGTGAGGGCCGGTATCATGATTTTGACAATCATTTTTTTCCAAAAAATCTTCATCTAAAACAACGGTGGGAAAATATTCACCGAGCCCACCTAGAAGATATTATCCTGCCTCCTATTAATCTCTACGAACTTGGTGGACTTTATTTTGTTCGTGATGGGAACCATCGTGTCTCTGTGGCAAAATCCCAAGGAATCACCGACCTAGATGCAGAAGTGATAAGTCTACAAAGTGAAATCAAGCTCAAGCCAGGCTCCTCTCCAAAGCAAATGATTCGTCAAGTAATCCAGTATGAAAAGCGGGTCTTTTATGGAGAAACCCACTACGGAGACATCACGGAAGACTGGAACCTAGATTTTACTACAACTGGTCAGTATGATGTTATCTATCATCACCTACTCATTCACAAATATTACATTAACCAAAACAAGACAGAGGAAATTAGCCTCCCAGAAGCCATCACTTCATGGTATGAAAATGTGTATCAGCCTGTTATCCATGTCATTAAACAGCAAAAAATACTGCGAAAATTCAAAGGACGTACTCCTGCAGACATGTATGTGTGGTTGATAAAATATTGGGACGAACTGAAACAAAAATTCGGCAATGATTACAGTCTTCAGGTAGCAGCCCTTAGCTTTACCCAGGAATATGGCACCGGTTTTTTTAAAAGATTTATCCAAAAACTCTATTCTTTCTTAAAAAAACGTTCCTTGACGACTCAACATTTCGATGATAAACTATAATAATTATGGTATTTTTCGGAGTTTACAATGAATGACAGTTTTGCATACCTCCCCCTATTGGTAGCAACTGGAGCTGCTTTTATTACCATTGTAATATTAGCAGCAAACAGGGAACGGTATCACCCCGTAGTAATAACGCTCCACATCCTTTGTTTAATTCTTGTAAGCATCGCATCAGTGTACACTATAGTAAATCCAATGATTCTTCCCATATCCATAGTGTTCGCCTGTTCTACCATAATCATGCTGGCTACAGCAGTAGCAAATCGTATCACCAAACCACGGGTACCTGAAGAAAAAAAAATAATAGAAAAGCAGGAAGAGATCCACGACACAGCTGAAGGAGATTCAGATTTCGCAACAGCAATCACATTATTAGAAACAGGAAAAGACTTTACCATCGTAGCTTCCGAAGCCCTAACGCAAAATGCAGATCTCATGACCTTGCTGGACAAGGTCAACGAAAGTCTCATTCGAGAAACACAAGCCCACGGAGGAGTTATACTTTTAGTTGATGGATTTGAAGATGTTCTTGCAGTAAAATCCTTATCTGGAGACTTCCCACCACCCTATGGACTTCCAGAAGACTTGCCTCATAAAGCTATCCGGGTAGAAACGAATTTTCGTTTTGCTCAATTTCCTCTAAACGAAACAATATTTGGTGCCGTCGCCTGTAGTGGCCGTGGAGAATTGATTACAGATCCCCTTTCCGATAGTCGTATTGTTCAAAATGGACCAGAAGATTTTTTAAGGTGTGGAAGTTATATCTTTATACCACTTAAAATTAAAGAAACTGTAATCGGTGTGGCAGCTGTAGCTCGTCGTTACGGAGAAGCAGCCTTTTCCGATAAGGAATACCGCATAGCATCCACTTTAAGCGATTATGCCAGTGCCGCCATCAAGCTCATTTATTCCCATCAAGAAGTTATGGAATATGCTGAACTGACAAAAGAGGGGGATATTGCCTGCAAATTACAGTCAACACTGCCACCAAAGCTCCTGCCAAGTGTTCCAGGTCTTTCTTTGGGAGCTTTCCAACGTATCGCAGATGGTATTTGTGGTGACTACTACGACATCATTCCCGCCCGGAAGGATAGAATTTCCTTTGTAGTAGCTGACATTGCTGGAAAGGGCATGACCTCATTGATGGTTATGGTGATGTTGCGAGCAATGCTGAGATTGACGGTAAACACAACCCAGAGTGCAGCTACAATCCTTTCTTGGGCAAATAGAGGAATTTCCAGTGAAACAAGCATTGACCACTTTGCCAGTGTTGTTCTCATTAATTATGATACAGAGAAAAAGATGGTTCAAATTGCCACTGGTGGAACTATTCCTATCCTTGTATATCATGCAGCCACTCAACAGTTTGAAAAAATTTCTGATATGAGCGATCCTGTTGGTGTTGAAAAAAAGACAGTATACCAAGATAAGAATTTTGCACTTCAAACCGATGATATAATTATATCCTACACCGATGGTGTTATAGAAGCACCCAACAACTGCGGTACGCAATATTCCAAGGATAGATTATTGGAAGTAATTATCAAGAATAAACATCTGTCTGGAAAAGAAATCGCAGAGGCTGTTAAATCTGATATTATTAAATTCACTGGAATTGATACACAGCATGACGACCAAACCTTGCTGATTATCAAAGTCCAATAAACAAGGAGGAATCTATGGAACTAAAAATACGGAAAAATGGTGAGATTTACATCATCGATGTAAACGGCGAAATGGATTTGTACAACTCTTACAAGCTAAAAGAACTTGTAATGAAAATGCTGGAAAAAAATG
>JAZQSR010000013.1:0-21717 GCA_045630225.1 Treponema sp.
GACATTAGCACTAAAACTTGCAGATGCTCGTTATGATGGTTTTGACGAAGGTTTTGCAGAAGGTCGTGAACAAGGTCTCCAAGTTGGGCTACAACAAGGACTGGAGCAAGGAGCCCACCAAAAAGCCTTGGAAACAGCAAAAACATTCCTTTCCATGGGACTTTCTCCAGAACAAGTAGCTCAAGGCACTAATCTCCCACTAGATGTAGTACTTGAATTGTTGTAAAAGCCCTTTTGGAGGGACAAGGGGCAAGACATCGTAGCCCCTTGCCCCGCTTCTGAGTAGAGGGGGTGTTCCCTCCTAAATTTACTGTATCTCCACCATCGCTCCCTGAGTGCGACCAAAAATCTCTGGCTCGTACATACATTCTGCCGTGGCAGAAGGCACCGTAAAGGAGCCTGAACGAACAGGGCGGAATAAGAATTCCACCTGCTGGCGACCACGTCGGAATGCATCCCAGAAATAGCGAACCTCATTGTCGTAAATCTCTCGACTAGAAAGGCCAAAGTTATAGCCTGGTGCAAACCAGTTGCCCCATTCATCAAGGGTGCCTTCTGTAGAAGAAGCTTCTTCCTTGGTGGCGGTTCCTGCCAGCTGGGGCATGGTGGCAAAGTCTGCATTCAACACTTCTGCACCAGAGGGAATGGGAACACGAAGAGCCACAAAGGTTCTATTTTTTGTGGTGGAAAGGGTAACTTGAGCCTTGTAAATTGTTCCCGCCTCCAAGGTATTGCCTGTCACCACCTTACCAGAATCTAGCTCAGAAATCTCCACATAAACACTTAATCCCTCATCACGGGCAAGCTGTTCTTCCACAGGCAGGGCATACTTCATGGAAAGACTGTAGAACAAGGTTCCTGTACCAGTCTTGGAAAATTCCATGGGCAAGGTTTTCCCTGCTTCCAGTCCTGCTTCAGCAAGCTCACCAAAGGACAGGGAGTTTTCCACAGGTTTTGCACCAAGTCCTTGGAAGGAGCCTGTTGCAAGGGTTTTACCTTCAATAGAGAACATACCTTCAAGATTTAAGCTTTCCAAATTGTTTGCTTCAATATAACAAGCAACAGCCTCAAGTACTCTGGCTGTGCTGGCAGTATTTTTCCAGTAGCCATTTCCTGCTCGCTGAATTTCCAGCAAATTGAACAAAAGCCGACCATTCATGTCATCAGCAGCATTCAGCTGAGTAAAGAACTGGAGCAAAAGCGCATTCATCTCTGACTCACCGCTAAAATACATCCATCCAGCGGAGGCACCATCGGTAATATCCATACCCCGCACTGTAGGCCGACTATGACGGCGAACATCGGCAGCAATTTCCAGTGCCTTATCACTAGCTCCATTGTGCAAGTACACAATGCCACACAGAGCCTTTTCTGCAAAGCCAAGACCAGACAGAGCCATCACCTGGTCAACCTGAGCAGTAGACACAGAACCTGTGAGCTTGTCCAGCACAAAGAGACTATAGGCTTGCACATAGCCATTCTGCTTGTACCAGCTAGATGCAGCTTCCTTAGTGATGTAGCTAGCAAGCTTTTCAAGGTTAATTTCCTTGGGAATCGTGATTTTATGGTCTCGGGCTACAGCCAGCAATTCTGCAATCCGCAGGGTAGCTGGTAAGGATGAGTAGGAGCTACTCCGCCAATAAGGGAAGCCTCCGTCGGCCTTTTGCAAGGTAGCCCAATCGGCAATTTCTGATTCCACCACCTTAAAGGGATCTTCCACCTCACTTTTCAGTCCAAATACATCAATGTAATCCCCAAAATACACCAAGGGCAGCATGGCAGAAGACCGCTGTTCAAGGCAGCCATAGGGATAGCGGAACACATAGGTAATGGCCTCTGTCAAAGTTCCTAGGCGAGTGGGATCCAGTACTACCTGCAAGCCACCGCTTCTTTCATCCTCCATGCCCAAAGGCAAGATAATGGCCTCTTGAAGGGAGGCAGCCCCATCTGCTGTATCAGCGGAAACCTCTCCCACAGTGGTTACGGTTTCGTAAATGTAAGGACGGTCAATTTCCAAGGGCTTAATAATCTTTTCCTGCACCACAGCAGAATCCACGGTAAACACCACAGACACAAAGCCTTCCTGCAGGGCTTCCATTTCAAAGAGAATGGGAACGGTTCTTTCTGCTGGAACAGAAACAGTCTTTGTGGCAGAGCCAATCACCTTGGCCTCACCTTCCTGACGGCGAATTCCACCGACTTCAGCAGGGAGCCCCGCAGCCTCCAGTCCCGAAATCAATTCCATAGTAACAGTAACCTTGTGGGCTTTTCCATCCAAGTTGGATACCACCACACCCAGGTCAGAAACGTCATCCTCCCGAAGCCGCCGAGGCAGCACATCCCGCACACTGACAGGATTGTTCACGGAAAGCTCCCCTTCCTCCAAGGCAAAATGGGTGGTTCCCAGCATTCCCACTGCTGTAAGCCGATATTCCGTAAGGCTGTCCGGCAAGGTAAAGCTATGGGTAATAGTTCCGTCGGCACCGGTTACAAGCGCTGGAGCAAAGACGGCGGTGGGGTCAAAGTTGCTGCGAACCTGTGGGCCAGCTCCAGCGGCGGCTGTATTCATGGCTCGCATCATGTCCATCTCGGCGGACTCTTGAAACAGCGTGGATTTTTCCAAAGCCTCTTCACCGCCAAAGATATTTTCCGTCTCGTAGGTTACTGGATCTAGCAGCAGGGAACGAGAGTCTCCACCACGAACACCGCTGAGAAAAAGTCGTTCATTGTAAAAATGGGCCAAGGGATCCGGCACATGGTAGCCAATCAAGTCAATGACGCCACGATCCACCGCCATAAAGGATAACTCCGCTCCTGCCAAGGGCTGGCCGTCTTGGGAGGTAGCCTTCAAGGTAACGGTAGCCTCTTCTCCTGGCCGGTACAAGGTCTTGTCCAGCTGAATTTCCACATTGAATTCCCGAACCTTTGGACTTACGTGGAGGGCGGTGGCACCAAAGTAGCCCTTGGGCTTTTCCTGATCCTGAGAGGTAAAGTCGTGACTAGGCTCATTTTCACGGACGGAATAGGATGACAGGGTGACATACACCACCGGCAGGTAGCGGTCGCTGATGGGAATGTCCAGCACCGTGGTGGGCTCCTGCAAGGAGATTACTTCTTGGGAGAAAATTCCTTCCCGCTCGATGGTCACAAGGTACTGCCCCTTTGGCAGTGGACTTTGCACCATAATTTGGGCGGTGTCCTCCACCTGATACAGCTCCTTGTCTGGAATCATGTTAATCTGCTGAGACTCACCGTGATAATAGCTCCAATCAGAGCCGCTAACGTAAAAGCTCCGCTCCGTTACAACCACACGACCACGGCTGTCCTGGCTAGTAAGCCGAAGCAGATACACACCGCCCTTTGGTGGCCTTACGGTGACAGTGCCTGTTTGCTCCAATTTTACCGTTCCAGTGTATTCAGTCACCAGCTCCTCGGTGTAGCGGCTTACAATCTGTCCACGACCATTCATTTCCCGCACCTGTATCCAGCTTTCCCGAAGAAGCTCCACAGAAATCACCGCTTCCTTGGAGTCTTTGGGGAAGAGGGCTTCATCTGCCAGCTGGCTTTCTGGGGTAACAAGGGCAAATTCAAAGGTAAGGGGCTCATTCTTTTTTGGAAAGCCCTTCACTTCCTTAGGCTGGGAAACACCGATATAAAAGCTTGCCGGGTGAACCACCATTTTTCCTGTGGCAGAAATTGCCTGCCCACCAGAATCAGTTACCGTGGTTTCCACCTGATACAAGTAGGGCTTTCCCTGAACCGCCTCTTCTCCCGAAAATTGGGCTGTAGAAGCAAGGCCAGAGCTGTCCAGCTGACCTTGTTCCGAGGTTAGCATTCGCCGTCTCCCACCCCCTTCTCTTGGACCAAAGATATAGTCCTGAAGCTCCTTGCCTTCTGCCATAAAATATGTTGGCTCACGGTACCAATCGCTTCTCCAGCTGGAGCCAGCCAAGCTTCCCCCACCAAGGTAGGAGGCAGAAAGCTCTGCAGAAAGGCGGTCTCCACTGATAAAGGTTCCCTCTGCCATAGCCACGGAGGATTCAAACCGAAGCCGCTCAAAGTAGGCCACCGTAAACTCCAAGGCTTCAGAATCAGTGCTTCCGTTGGGCAACCTGCGTTCATAAACCAGCTGATAGGAGCCGGGAGCAAGCTCTTCCTTCAGCTGAAAGGTGGCCCAAAAACCACCAGAGGGGGAAACCTCAAGCTCCTGAGTTTCAATAGGCTCAGCACGCCAATGAGCTTGCTTCAAGGTGATGGTGGCCTTGCCAGCGTAGGCATCGTATTCTCCCAAGGTCAGGTTGCGGTCAATGCCCCGCACCGTCACCTTCTCCCCCGGCTTGTACAAGCCACGGTCGCTAAACATAAAGGTAACCATCTGGGCATCCTGAATGGAGGCTGGGGAAGAGGTGTATCCATACTGCCACAGCTCATTATCAGAGGGAGCAAACACCGCCTTGTCAGCGTCCTTTTCCGCAGAAATAAAAACCTGACTAACATTTTCGTTCAAGAGCTTTTCGTCAATATGCAGCACCACCAGTCCATCCTTGTCGGTAGTGCCAGAAGCCTGAGCATTTCCCAAGCTGGTAAGAATATCTCGAGCATCCAGATATTTTTCCTTGGCATACAGTGACACCCTAGCCCCAGCCACGGGTTTGCCTGTGGAAAGCTGGCTCACCAGCACCACCGCCCGATTGAAGCCGTAGCGAACCGTCAGCCCCAAGTCTGTAACCTGAATCACCTGCTGGTTCTTTTCGCTGGAAACCTTTGTTTCACCCCACCAATTTGTCCACTGGTACTCCATGTCCGCCGTAAACCTGGCCGCTCCAAATCCATCCTTCAAGGCGGAAGACAGATCCACCGCCTCCACCAACTGCTGATTCTTTGGCACATCCTCTGGCTCAAACTCCACCTTCTGCACCTGCTTCCACTGGCCGCCCACAAGGGCTTCTACCACATAGCTTGATTTTGGCAAAAGGTTTTGGTAGGCAAAGGCCAACTGAGGAGGAAAGCTTGCTTCCAGCATACTAAAGCCATAGTTCTTGAACCGAGCAAAGCTAGCGGCAGCGGGCACTGTAATTATTTCTGGGCCAATGGCTTTTTCGTACACACGGCCATACACATCACGGATAACACCAGCAGCTACAGCCACACGATAGGTTTCCTCGTAGGTCACAGGCAAGCTGTGGACACGGAGCTGATTTCCCATAATGCTGATATTTTCTGCAGTTACCGCCATGGGAAGGTTTACTTCAGAGCCAGCTTCATCAACAAGCTTTATAGCAGTAATAGCTTGAGCAATGGCAGCTATATCTTGCTTTTCATCCAGCTGATGGGAAAACTGCAGGCTCACAGGATGGGACTGACTTCCAGAGCTTCCTCTATCGTAATACACACTTTCTAGCTCAAAGGGACGCAAGGTGTGATAGCGGTGACTTCTGTCCTCCTCTACCGTGCCAATGGACTTGGAGTCTGAGCGAGCACCAGCTTTTACCACCACCGTTATAGAAGTATTGTCTGGTGGTGTTTCTTTCAAAAAAAGCTCCACAAGGTTCTTGTTTTTCTTGTCTGGGTGGCTGATATCAAATTTATACGACTTTCCTGTGCCATCAACAATATTCAAGTGCTTGGCAATTTCCTTTATTTCCACAGGATAGGAAAAATACAATGCCACAGAACGAGCAGCCTCCACTGGCAAATCATTTCTGTTAAGCCAAAGTCCCTCCAAGCTCGCCTTGTAGCCAGGGGTAATGCTTCCCAATTTGAGAGGCTCTGTGCGGAAGGTATACACTAGCTGGCCAGAAATGGGACTACCGTCTACAGAGGTAATGGAATCAGATAAAGTCACCTTGTATTCCCGCTGGGGAATTACCGCTTCCTCTGCATCAAAACTTAACAAACTTGTTCCATACCAGCGAAACACACCCTTTAGAGGAGGCTCTATCTTCATTAAATCAGACTTATCGGAAGGCTCTCCCAGCTTTGCCACGGGAACTACAGGCTTGGAAAACTGCACATAAATTGCAGGATACTTAACCGCAGTAGGCAGCTCTCCCGCTGGCTGAAAATCCATTACAAACAAACCATTTTCATCCACAGGCCGCTCCACCACATCATCAGACTTACAGGAAAGCACAAGTCCTCCCAACAGTAAAATACATAAGCATGTCCAAAGAATATTCCATTTATTAAGGATTGATTTCATACCATCAGCCTCCAAATACAAGCATCACCAGCAAGCTTTTTTTCAAAATCGACTTAAATCGACACATGATAAACAGATTTAATAGAGAGAAGTTAAATTCTTTGCAAAGAATTCATATTCAAAAAGAGTTTCCGTCTACACAAAATAGAGATTTACAGATAAAATCAAGTCATGACAATTCTTGTAGTTGACGATGAACTTCCCATCATTGAGTTGATTCAGTATAACCTGAAAAAAGAAGGTTTTTCTGTTCTTACCGCAGAAAAGGGAGCCCAGGCATTGGAATTGGCTCGCTCGGAAAATCCAGATCTCATTATTCTGGACTTGATGCTACCAGATATGGGAGGCTTTGACATTTGCCGTATTCTCCGCAATGACACCAGCACTGCCCACATTCCCATCATCATGGCCACAGCAAAAACCTCTGACTCAGACATTGTTTCTGGCCTAGAGCTGGGAGCTGATGACTACATCACCAAGCCCTTTTCTCCCAAGGTGCTGGTGGCAAGAGTCAAAAGCGTGCTACGTCGCTTCCAAGAGCAACCAGAACAAGGGGCTGCAAGTTCAGTAAAAACTGATGGAACAGTGTTTATCCATGGATTACAAATTATTCCCCATAAGTTTGAAGCCACGTTGAACGGTTCTCCCATCATTTTTTCTGCCACGGAATTTTCTATTCTCCATCATTTGGCTCGCCATCCGGGACAAGTTTTTTCCCGCATTCAAATTATCAACGACATAAAAGGCTCTTCGTACCCAGTTACAGAACGATCAATCGATGTGCAGATTCTCAGCATCAGAAAAAAATTGGCAGAATCAGCTGATTCTCCAGCCTTTGCCAATATGATTGAAACCGTTCGTGGTGTGGGCTATCGATTTGTGGAGACCTTTGCCCCAAGTGAAAAATAAACGGCAACCACTTTCTACCCCCTTCTACCTCTTTCTCATAAATGGGTTGACCCTTTGTGGTGGCTTTATCTTCTTTATCATCATCAGTCTCAACACCCTTGAGCAAACAGCCATCACACAAACCATAGAAAATCTCCGAACCTTTGCCTATGCCATTGAACAAGTGATTCAGAATCACCAACTGACTCAAGAGCAAAATCAAGAGATTTTGTATCAGTCCATAGACAAACTTGTTCGAGAAACAGCCGCCCACGACACGGGATTCCGCATTACCGTTATCAACAGCCAGGGAACCGTTGTGGGGGATTCTGATGCCCAACTGGAATTCTTGGAAAATCATCTCAATCGCCACGAAGTACAAGAAGCATTGGCAGGGAGGGAGGCTTTTGACATACGGGAAAGTTCTGTGTACAAGGAAGTACAGATTTATTATGCCATTCCACTGAACTTGCAGAGCAAAACCTTTGTGTTGCGCCTTGCAATTCCCATGAAGCGCAACGTATTTTTTTCATCTGATGTGCGGCAAGATAGTATCTTTTCCATGGTATTGGTTCTTTCTACTATTCTTATCGTAACCTTTGTGATTGCCGCAAAGATTCTCCGACCATTGAACGAGCTCAAGGAAACAGCCCGTCATTACGAAGCTGGAAATTTTGACTACAAGCCAGCAGTCCATTCTCCCCGTGAATTCCAAGAATTAGCAGAAAATCTTGATTCCATGGGAAAAACCATTCAGCAAAACATTCTCGATTTATCCCAAAGTCGAGACGAACTAAAACGACTGGAGCGAGTTCGCAAAGACTTTGTGGCAAATGTTTCCCACGAGCTAAAAACTCCCGTCACCGCCATCACAGGATTTATCGAAACATTGCAGGATGGAGCCATACAAGATCAGGAAACGGCAAACTACTTTTTGGAAATTATGGCTCAGCAATCATATCGGCTGAACAATATTATAGACGACCTACTGGCCCTTTCCCGACTGGAGCAAGCAGGTGCAAAGATTGAAACACAACCTGTAAACGTGATAGACATTATTACCGACGTGCTGGCAGGTCAAAGCTTTTTGGCTCAGTCAAAATCCATTTCCATGACATACGAGATTTTGCCCGCCACAGAGGTTATTCACCTTACAGCAAATCCAGGCCTCATGAGTCAAGCCTTGGGCAACATCGTAAACAATTCTGTAAAATATTGCCCCGCAGGCTCCCAGCTCCACATCCAGGTTCAAAAGATGCAGTCAGAAGAGGGAGCTCCCTTGGTGCAGATTGTAATAGAAGACACTGGCCACGGAATTCCAGAACAATACCAACAACGTATCTTTGAACGATTTTTCCGAGTGGACAAGGGACGCAGCCGAGACACTGGTGGCACAGGATTAGGGCTTTCCATCGTTCATCACATCATCCAGCTCCACGGCGGAAAAATCAAAGCCTGCAACCGCCAAGATGGAAATCCCGGAGCCCGCTTTGAAATAGAACTCCCTGGAGTGTAAGATTTACTCATCGTAATGACCACCACAAGCCTTTACAGTGATAGTATCCTCAGAAAACTCATATACCAATCGATTTTCACTATCAACAAAAATGGAAAATTCCCCTCCAAAATACTATCATTTAAAGCATGAATAAGATTCTTGTTATTAACCAAGATAAAGGCCAGGGAGATTCCTTGGCAGACAAATTACGGACGGCTGGATATGAGGTTGCAGTGGTGACAAACGAAGATGAAGCATTACAGGTGCTACAGGTTCCAGAAAGGGATATGGCAACTGACTTTGTCCATCATCCTGACTTTGACTTTGGCCCCTTTAAGCTGGTGTTTGCAAAGGTACAGCTTCTCAAAGACGGCATTCCCATTCCCCTGTCCTACATGGAATGCAAACTGTTGATGTATCTAGTGCTTCATCGAGAACACATTGTTTCCACTTATGATTTAATGCGTATGGTTTGGGGCTATGGAGACGCAGTTTCTTCTGGCACCATCTACACTCATGTTTCCTGGCTTAGGAAAAAACTTAAAACTCCCCAGCATCCGGGAGGTTATATCAATACGGTACGAAACATAGGTTACATCTTTTCTGAATCACCTTGAATTTCAATAAAAACCCTCCCACAACGGGAGGGCTTATACTTTCTATTACCAGTCTGAATTACGATCGTGCTTGTGGGGAGCCACCAACTTTTCTGCGTCCTCGTTGTTGTAGGACACCGTCCAAGTAAAGGGGCCGTAAGTGGTAGTTACCGTCTCAATAATGCCGGGAGTCAGATAGGGCTTTAATGCCTCTACCGCCAATTCCCGTAGCTCCTTGGAATACTTATCGTCGGCATAGAGTTTACGTAACTCATTGCGGTAGGCCACTGGCATGGAAACAAGGCTTGTTCCCACGGTATCCACAGGCATACCGTGATCTTCAAACCAATTCAAAATTGAATCAGGTGTATCCACCGTAATAACTAAAATAGGTGTTCCCAATCCTTTTACGGAACTAGTAACATACACAGGGGCAGAAGTAGCGGCCTTTGCAGTTTTTTTCGTTTCGGCAGCCAGAGCTCCCACAGCTAGGGCCATCATTAAGCCCACAATAAAACAGGTTTTTGCGTATTTCATAAACCCTCCTAGAAGATTTTTACAATCAAAACATAAGTCATTAACCAAGAAGGAATCTTTAAAAGGGGCTAAAATATGCAGACAATTTTCTGGAGGAATGCCCCCATTTTATTTATTGATTTGAGCAAGCCGATTCATAGAATAAACACAGCCACAATATTCCTGTCGATACAAAGAAAATTCACCAGAAATTTCCAAGGAACGCTTAAAGCCATTCTTCTTCTTGAAGTCAGCCAGCAAGAAACGGGGACCATGACCTTCTATCCGATATTTTTTCTGCAGCTGAATCCCAATTGCATTGATTGCAACAGAATCCTTGTGGGGGCTAATAGACAAGGCTGTAGTAATGTAGTCAAAGTTGTGGTCGGCAGCATATTGATACGCCCTATCCATACGGAGTAAATAGCAACGGCGACACCGTTCCTGCTTTTCAGGCTGGCTTTTCAACTCAGGCTCATGTTCTATATCAATTCCCCTGTAGTATTCAGCTGAATCATACTCTGGAATTACCAGTCCCATTTCCATAGCAGGAGGAAAACGCTTGATAAAAGCTTGCAATTCATCCCGCCGTCGCTCATATTCAGCACGAGGATAAATATTCGGATTGTAATAATACAAGGTTACCTGAAACACCTCCGCCAGCTGCTCAATCACGGCGGAACTACAAGGCCCACAACAAACATGAAGCAGCAAGGTGGGTTTTGTTTTTCCTTCTGCAATTTCCTGACGAATATGCTGAATCTCTGCATCAAACTGCTGAATAACACTACGAATTGCTGGCATAACCCCATTCCTTTATAATTGATTTTCCTGTTTGAAGGATAATGAAAATTTAATTCCACGTCAAACAAAGGGAAAGTCTTTCATATCTTTATGGACAATTCTCTTGTTTCTTTGATTTCAAAAAAAATTGATGAATTTTTGAAAAATCACAAAAGAAAGATTATAGTTATATATGACAGGCACGCCTCATTTAGAGGGATTTTTTTTGATAGACATTGACTCTTTGTCTTGATATAATGGTAAGATGTCATTATAGAAGGGGATTAGGATGCCTAAGATTGAAGTAAACGAAAAGCTTTTTTTTAATTTGCTTGGAAAAAAATACGACTATGATATGCTGGAAGATCGACTTACCTGCGGAAAGGCCGAATTAGATGAAAAGCCCGATGCAAGCCTACCAGAAGACCAGCGTGTCATCAAGATTGAATTAAACGATACAAACCGTCCCGACCTGTGGTCTACTGCAGGTGTTGCCCGCCAGCTTCGGATTCACGGTGGCGGAAAAGCTTCCGATTACAGCAGTTTTATGTCTTCCAAAGACAATCTCCTTGATTGTGGAAATCGCCTTGTTACTGTAGACCCTCAGCTCAAGGATATTCGTCCCTACATGATTGCCTTCGTTATTTCTGGCAAACCCATTGACGAGCCCATGCTACTGGACATTATCCAGACCCAGGAAAAGCTTTGCTGGAACTTTGGTCGCAAGCGTCGCACCGTTTCCATGGGTGTTTATCGCTCATCCATGATTCAGTGGCCTGTTCACTACAAGGCAGTAGATCCAGACAACACAAGCTTTGTTCCCCTTCAGTTTGAGCAGCCTATGACTTGTCGCCAAATCCTTACCGAGCATCCCAAGGGAAAGGACTATGGCTGGATTCTCAAAGACGCACCTCTGTTCCCCCTTCTTACCGATGACAAGGGAGAGGTTATGTCCATGGCTCCCATTATCAACAGTGCCACCTTGGGTGCAGTACAGGTGGGAGACTCAGACCTCCTAGTAGAAATGACAGGTTCCGACATGACTTCCCTGCTCCTTTCTGCAAATATTGTTGCCTGTGACTTTGCCGATGCCGGATACACAATTCTACCCTGTAAGGTTCAGCATCCCTACGATACAGGCTTTGGTAAGGATATCGTAGCACCCTTCTACTTCCAGGAGCCTGCCACCGCTTCTCTTTCAGAAATCAACAGACTTTTGGGAAGCCAGCTTACTCCAGAACAGGTAACCACTGCCTTGGAAAAAATGGGCAATACCGTTGCCGTAAGTGGAGACAAGGTTACTGTCCAGATTCCACCTTACCGCAACGACTTCCTTCATGAAGTTGATATTATTGAAGATGTAATGATGGGTATGGAGCTTTCTTCCTTCCCACCAGAAAAACCACGAGACTTTACTATTGGACGCCTTTCTCCTGTTACCATGTTCAGCCGCAAGGCAAAATCCTTGATGGTGGGCTTGGGTTATCAGGAAATGATTTTTAACTACCTAGGTTCCAAGAAGGACTACATCCAGAAGATGAATATTGAAGGAGAAAAGGTTATCGAGATTTCCAATCCAATGAGCGAAAACTATCAGTTCGTTCGACCTTCCATCATTCCTTCATTGTTGGGAGCAGAAACTGGCAGTGGAAACGCTGTATATCCCCACAAGATTTTTGAGATTGGAAAGGTTGCTTTCCTTTGTGATGAAGAGGTAACAGGTACTCGCACCCGCCAGAGTATTGGCTTTTTGACTGCCGCTGGAGATGCCAACTTTAACACCGCTGCCAGCGAGGTAGCCACCTTACTCCACTTCTTGGATCATCAGTATATCGTAACAGAAGCAAATGATCCCCGCTTTATTCCTGGTCGTCAGGTAAATCTTATGGTAAACAACAAAGTTGTGGGAATCTTTGGTGAAGTACATCCTGCCGTGCTAGAGAACTGGGCCATTACCGTTCCCTGTGTTGCTGGTGAGTTGGACATTGAAGAATTGATGTAGACAGAATCAATTCTTTTCGATAAATTAGAAGAAATAGAAGTTTTTTTTGGAGTTCAAATATGATAGACATAAAGAAGGCCCAATCATTACCTAGAAAGGTAGTCTTTCAGAATATTCTGGTGTATGTTCTACCAGTACTCGTTTTTATTATGCAAATTGTAATTACAGGAACAGTTGCACCGGAGCAGAGACTTGAATACTTTTTCTCTCCTCTTTTTGTTATCTACGTAATATTATCTGTGATAAGCCCACTAGGAATTATTGCCGGTTGTGGTTATTTTATTAAAAAAAACTTACAGACTGCAGATGCGATAGATGTCATCAATAGAATTTCCGTTATTTTTTTGAGACTCACTATTGTAGGACCAGCTATCTTAGGTTTTACCCTACCAATTCTGGCCTATGACCACCACGGAGAGACTGTATTCCATGCAATAGCGGGATTCCTGCAGATATATGGCTCCATTGCACTCGGAGGGCTTTTAGGTTTTGTATTTTTCCAACCTTCATTTGAAAATTTTCTCAGCTTTGTACCATTCAAGAAAAAATATATAGTAATGCCCTTGCGTCTTAACATGTTCTTGATTGGATTACTTACCATTACTGGCACCATCAGTATGCTTCTTGGCCCAATTCTCCTAGTATCAGAAACAATGGGCAACATGGATCTTACCACCTACACTGTAACCCATGTATTTCCAATTGTAATTTTTGCAGTAGTTTTAGCATCTATCTCCTATAATACCTTCATGGGTCATATTACCTCCCATATCAAGGAAATTACCGAAACTACCTATGTTCTTTCCCAGGGTGATTACAGCATAGATAAGCTGAAGGTTACAAACCGCAATGAATTGGGGCTTTTGATAAATGACATGAATTTGCTCATAGATGGAATGCGAGATATTATCAAGAATATTGATGCCAGCGTTGAAGAAACAAAAAACACAGCTTCTCTCATGGTGCATAATATCGAAGCTTCTGAGAATCATGTTCAGTCCGTAGTTATGAATGTAACAGAAGTTAAGAACGAAATGATAAATCAGGCTGCAGGTGTTGAAGAAACCCAGGCAACCATCAATAACATTACACGAACCATGGTCCAGTTGAACAGAAATATTGAAGATCAAGCTGCTAGCGTAGTTGAATCTTCTGCTGCTATTGAACAGATGGTTGCAAATATTCGTTCAGTTACCTCCATCCTTGAGAAGAACAAGGTAGCAGTAAATCAGTTGTTTAAGGCAGCCATGAATGGTCAGCAAAGTATTGAAAGTGCAGTTTCCACTTCACGTCAGATTTATCAGGAATCAGAAGGTCTTTTGGAAACAAACGATGTTATCAAGCACATTGCAGAGCAAACCAATATGTTGGCTATGAATGCCGCCATTGAAGCGGCTCATGCTGGTGATGCAGGACGTGGTTTTGCCGTTGTTGCTGACGAAATCCGTAAACTGGCAGAAGACTCCAGTGCTCAGAGCCTTATCATCAGCACACGCTTGCAAGAGTTGGGAGAATCAATCAACAATGTATCTAACAATACCTTGGAAATTGAAAAGATTTTCACCTCCATCTACGAGTTGGCAGAATCTGTACAGAATCAGGAAACTGTTATTCTCCAAGCTATGGAAGAACAGTCAGCTGGTAGTGACCAGATCTTGATAGCTATGCATACCATTAACGAAGTAACTTCATCAGTAAAGCATGGATCCAGTTCCATGATGCAGGGAACAAAGGAAATCTCCATTGAAATGAATAAACTTTCTGATATTACCCAGCAGATTACTGACTCCATGAACAAGGTTTACAATAGTACCTCAAATATTACACAATCTTTGAATGTTGTAGATGATTCTACAGCTCAAAATGAGGCCGTGCTTTCAATGCTTTCCGATAAAGTGGCTATATTCAAAATATAGTCGTAAGGATATATTGCTACCCAGGCTTGGAGTTGAGAAAATCGGCTCCAAGTCTTTTTTTTGTCCTTAAATCTATTTAATAAAACACTTTCTTATTCCAAATCCAGCCAATTCAATTTGAAGTCAGAGTAGTCCTCTCCTATGCTTTAAGTAAACTAGGTGGAAAATCTTTTCCACTAAATCTAACTGTATCCCTAGGAGGTACTATGGCTTTACATATTTTACAAAGCAAGTCCGTAAATGATGACTTGTTCGACAAGGCTGCTGCAGGAAGTCCCCTCAGCAAGTTCAAGATTCCAGACCGAGAGGCAGATCCTAACACAATGTATCGCCTCATTAAAGACGAGCTGATGCTGGACGGAAACTCCCGCCAGAATCTTGCCACCTTCTGCCAAACCTATGCCGAGGATCAAGTTCATCGTTTGATGGATGACTGCCTCGACAAAAACATGATTGACAAGGATGAGTATCCTCAGACTGCAGAAATTGAGTCACGCTGCGTAAACATTATCGCAAGTCTGTGGAACGCAAATCCCAAGGATGCCATCGGAACATCTACCACTGGCTCTTCCGAAGCATGTATGCTGGGGGGAATGGCCATGAAGTGGCGTTGGCGAGCTGCCATGAAGGCAAAGGGAAAAAGCTGCGACAAGCCAAACCTGATTTGTGGCCCCGTACAGGTTTGCTGGCACAAGTTTGCTCGCTACTGGGACGTGGAGCTACGAGAAATTCCCATGGAAGGAACACGGTACATTTCCAATGCTCAAGAAGTAATCAAGCTTTGTGATGAAAACACCATCGGTGTAGTTCAGACCTTGGGAATCACCTTTACTGGACAGTTTGAGCCAGTAAAAGAAGTGGCCGATGCCTTGGACGAGCTACAGCGAACAAAGGGCTGGGATATTCCTATCCACGTGGACGGTGCTTCTGGAGGCTTCCTAGCTCCCTTCTGTGCCCCCGACTTGGTGTGGGACTTCCGTATTCCCCGTGTCCGCTCCATCAGCACCTCTGGACATAAATTCGGTCTTTCACCTTTGGGATGTGGCTGGGTTGTTTGGGGCAACAAAAAGGATTTGCCAGAAGACTTAATTTTTAAGGTAAATTATCTTGGCGGCGACATGCCTACCTTTGCCATTAACTTTTCTCGCCCTGGTGGCCAGATTGTGTGCCAGTACTACAACCTCCTTCGCCTTGGACGAGAGGGCTACTACAAGGTACAACAGGGCTGCTACGACGTGGGTAAATTCTTGGCAAAGGGCTTGGAACGCTTCGGCATCTTTGAGTTTGTTTACAACAGCGATCCCCAAAAGGGAATCCCCGCTGTTACTTGGAAGCTAAAGGAAGGAGCAAAGGTGCCCTTTACCCTCTACCAGCTTTCCGATGTGCTGCGAGAACGAGGCTGGCTTGTTCCCGCCTACACCCTACCAGCTCACTGTGAAAATATAGCCGTTCAGCGTGTATTGATTCGCCACGGCTGTAGCTACGACTTGATGGAGTTGCTGCTGGAGGATATGGACAGAGCCATCAAGCGGCTTTCTGCCCAGTCCACCGAAACAAAAGCAAGTCCTAGAGGTAGCTTTAACCACGGTCGCTAAACAGGAGGATTTATGTCAGATCAAAGTGCTACAAAAAAATCATCAATTTCCACCTGGGGCATGGCCTTCATGACCGCTGCCGCCATCATCAGTCTGCGAGGATTGCCACTGATGGCCGCCGAGGAAATGACTATGTTCTTTTACATTGCCTTTGCAACGATTCTCTTCTTGATTCCCGCCGCCTTGGTGTCTGCTGAATTGGGAAGTGCCTTTGCAGGACAGGAAGGTGGTGTATACCGCTGGGTAGGTGCAGCCTTTGGCAAGAAGTGGGGCTTTACTGCCATCTGGCTCCAGTGGATTCAGAATGTAGTGTGGTATCCCACCGTCTTGGCCTTTGCCGCCGCTGCCATTGCCTACGGAATCGGAAAGCCAGAACTAGCCAACAACGGCAAGTTCACTGGCTTTTTCATCATCGCCTTCTACTGGATTGCCACCTTCATTGCCTTTGGGGGAACAAAGCTTTTGTCCAAGGTAACAAGTTGGGGCTTTATTGTGGGAACCGTACTTCCAGGTGTTGTAGTTATCATCCTGGGCTTGGTATGGTTCTTGATGAAAAAGCCCCTAGGATTTGAGGAGCTTACCGCCGCAGAATCCACAGTTGCTACAGTAGTTGCAGGAAAGGTGGAGCCTCGCTGGTTCCCCAACCTAGCAAACCCCAGCAACTTGGCCTATCTTTCTGGAATCATCCTGCTTTTTGCTGGTGTAGAGGTTCAGGCTGTTCACGCTGCAGAAATGGATAATCCTAAGAAGCAGTATCCTGCTGCAATCTTTATTTCATCTATCATCGTGTTCGTGCTGTTTACCTTTGGTTCACTGGCCATTGCAGCTGTAGTGCCAAACTCCAAGCTCCAGATTGAGTCTGGCTTGATGCAGGCCCTCACCATTATGCTGGAAGCAGTAAACATGAAGTGGGCCTTGTACGTATTGTCCTTCTGTGTGGCATTCGGTTCCTTGGGTGGCGTTTTGTCTTGGGTTTCTGGCCCCAGCAAGGGTCTTTTGACCACCGCAAAGGACGGACTTTTGCCTGAATCCTTGGCCAAGACCACCAAGGCTGGTGCTCCCAAAAACATGATGCTGATTCAGGGTATCATCGTAACGGTTTTGGCAAGTCTCTACTTTGTGATGAAGGACGTAAGTGTGGCCTTCTTCCTACTTTCTGCCTTGACTGTGGCAGTGTACATTATCATGTACTTGCTGATGTACATGGCCGCCATCAAGCTCCGTAAGAGCCAGCCCGACATGGAACGCCCCTACAAGGTGCCCGGTGGTATAGCTGGAATGTGGATTGTGGCAGGAGTTGGAATCCTAGCTGCAATTTTTGGCTTGATTCTTGCCTTCTTCCCACCAGCCCAGCTGCCCATCGGTAGTCCCAAATCCTACGTGGCAGTTGTTGCAGTGGGAACCATCGGCTTCTTTATCATCCCCTTGATTATTGCAGGCCGCCACAAAACAACTCCCAAAACAGGCAAGCCCCTGCAAACAGCAGTAAAGTAAGCTTGAAAAATAAGGTTCCCTCCATGGAATCCTAAAAAATCAGCCTAAAGTAGCAGTCTGTTCCAAGGCCACTACTTTAGGCTTTTGTTGTTACTTTAAAATTGATAAGGAAGCATTGCCGTGCTATAATACTTAGCATGAAACGATTTACATTTTTAGCAGTATTTTTTATTTTAGGCACTCTTGCATTTTCAGCAGAAGTCGGAGAAAAAACCTACAAAGAAGTAACTGTAAACGGCAAACCCCTTTCAAAATGGGTGGAAGTTTATTCTATTAGCGAATACGACAACAACGGAAACTTGATTCATTTCAAATCCAGTGACTTCGTTGAATCCTGGAAAGAATACGACAGCAACGGAAACTTGATTCATTCCAAATACAGTTACAGCTGGGAAGAATGGAGTGAATACGACAGCAACGGGAACTTGATTCATTTCAAATACAGTGACGGCTATGAATCCTGGAAAGAATACGACAGCAACGGGAACGAGATTCATTCCAAAGACAGTGACGGCAAGGAAGAATGGAGTGAATACGACAGCAACGGGAACTTGATTCATTACAAAAACAGTAACGGCTATGAATACTGGAAAGAATACGACAGAAACGGGAACGAGATTCATTACAAAAACAGTAACGGCTATGAATACTGGAAAGAATACGACAGCAACGGGAACTTGATTCATTGCAAAAACAGTAACGGCTATGAAGAATGGGGTGAATACGACAGCAACGGGAACTTGATTCATTACAAAAACAGTGACGGCAAGGAAGAATGGAATGAATACGACAGCAACGGGAACTTGATTCATTCCAAAGACAGTGACGGCGATGAAAAATGGTATGAATATGACAGCAACGGAAACCAAATTCATTACAAAGACAACGACGGCGAGGAAGAATGGCATGAATACACCTATTGGAAAAATGGAAAGGTGAAAACTAAGACAGAATACCATGCACTCTAAGAATACAAAGCCTGGGTAGCAGTCGTTCCCAAGACCACTACTCAGGCTTTTGTTGCACCTTAAAATTGATAAAGAAACATTGCCGTGCTATAATACTTAGCATGAAACGATTTACATTTTTAGCAGTATTTTTTATTTTAGGCGCCCTTGCATTTTCAGCAGGACTCAGAGAAAGAATCTACAAAGATGAAGTCGGAGAAAGGCTCCGCAAAGAAGTAACTGTAGACGGCAAAACCCTTTCAAAATTGGTGGAGGTTTATTCTGTTATAGAATATGACAGCAACGGGAACTGGATTCATTACAAAGCCAGCAACGGCGAGGAATATTGGTATGAATACGACAGCAAGGGAAACCGAATTCATTCCAAAGACAGCAACGGCAAGGAAGAATGGTATGAATACGACAGCAATGGCAACCAAATTCATTACAAAGACAACAAAGGCAATGAAAAATGGTATGAATACGACAGCAACGGAAACAAGATTCATTCCAAACATAGCAACGGCCATGAAATATGGTATGAATACGACAGCAATGGCAACCAAATTCATTACAAAATTCATTACAAATACAACAAAGGCTATGAAGCATGGTCTGAGTACGACAGCAACGGAAACGAAATTCATTTCAAAGACAGCGACGGCAAGGAAAAATGGTATGAATATGACGGCAACGGAAACGAAATTCATTACAAAAAAAGCGACGGCTATGAAGTATGGCATGAATACGACAGCAATGGCAACCAAATTCATTCCAAATATAGCAACGGCAGGGAAGTATGGTATGAATATGACAGCAACGGAAACGAAATTCATTCCAAAGACAGCGACGGCAAGGAAGAATGGAGTGAATACGACAGCAACGGAAACTGGATTCATTCCAAATATAGCAACGGCAGGGAAGTATGGTATGAATATGACAGCAACGGAAACGAAATTCATTACAAAAACAGCGACGGCAAGGAAGAATGGCATGAATACACCTATTGGAAAAATGGAAAGGTGAAAACTAAGACAGAATACCATGCACTCTAAGAATACAAAGCCTGGGTAGCGGCCTTTTCCTAAGGCAACTGCTCAGGCTTCTTGCTGCACCTTAAAATTGATAAAGAAACATTGCCATGATATACTATCAGCATGAAACGATTTATATTTTCAGTAGTATTTTTCATTTTAGGCGCGCTTGCATTTTCAGCAGGACTCGGAGAAAGAACCTACAAAGATGAAGTCAGAGAAAGGCTCCACAAAGAAGTAACTGTAGACGGCAAAACCCTTTCAAAATTGGTGGAGGTTTATTCTGTTATAGAATATGACAGAAACGGGAACTTGATTCATTCCAAATATAGCAACGGTGAGGAATATTGGTATGAATACGACAGAAATGGGAACGAGATTCATTCCAAAGACAACGACGGCTATGAAGAATGGTATGAATACGACGGCAACGGAAACGAAATTCATTCCAAAGACAGCGACGGCTATGAATACTGGTATGAATACGACGGCAACGGAAACGAAATTCATTCCAAAGACAGCGACGGATATGAATACTGGTGTGAGTACGATAGCAACGGAAACAAGATTCATTCCAAAGACAGCGACGGATATGAATACTGGTGTGAATACGACAGCAACGGAAACAAGATTCATTCCAAAGACAGCGACGGATATGAATACTGGTGTGAATACGACAGCAACGGAAACCAAATTCATTACAAAGACAGCAACGGCTATGAATACTGGTGTGAGCACGACAGAAACGGGAACTTGATTCATTTCAAAGAAAACGACGGCTATGAATACTGGTGTGAATACGACAGCAAGGGAAACCGAATTCATTACGAAGACAGCTACGGCAATGAAGAATGGTATGAATACGACAGCAACGGAAACTTGATTCATTCCCAAAATAGCCATGGCCTTGAAAAATGGTATGAATATGACAGCAACGGAAACCAAATTCATTACAAAGACAACGACGGCGAGGAATACTGGCATGAATACACCTATTGGAAAAATGGAAAGGTGAAAACTAAGACAGAATACCATGCACTCTAAGAATACAAAGCCTGGGTAGCGGCCCCTTCCAAGACCACTACTCAGGCTTTTTTTGTTAGAATAAATCTGAATGAGTACCAGCTCTATATAAAATAAGTTTCAATCTATTTTCTACAATTTTGTAAACAAGAAGAAAATCTGGCCTCACGTGGCACTCTCAAGCATCTAGAGATTTCCTCAAGTCTGCAACAGATGAAAATGGGCCGTTTAGTTCCTTGCCAGCTTCTGCCAACTCAATAGCTCGTTGTGTTTCAGAATTAGGAACATCAGCTCGAATTTCAAAAGGAATACGATGTTCCCGAACAACAGCCTTTGCAAATAGATTTATAGCCGTTGAAACTGGCATTCCAAAAGCTTCACACATAGCAGAAAATTCTTCTTTTAAACCTGCATCCATCCGAACACTAAAAGCAATTTGAGACATAAAACCACCTCTTATATACTCATTTTATACTAATTCGGTTCGAAATACAACTCACGCAACTTTCACACATCCCACAGAGACAGCAGTCTTTTCCAAGACCACTATTCAGGCTTTTTTATGAATTAGTACGTTTCAACCGAACAAGTTGCATTATTTTCAATATTAGTCTATTATAACAGTATGATTATCAGAGAAACATGGCTAAAAAAAATAAGACCCTTTTATGAAAATGAGTTGATTAAGGTACTCATTGGGATTCGACGTTGTGGAAAATCTGTCATACTCAAGCAAATTGCCAATGAAATCAAAGCAGATGATGCACATAAAATTTTTATCAACTTTGAAGATTTGGAATTTAATGCGCTGCAAGACGAGCTTTCTCTGTACAATTACGTAAAAACTCTTATTACCGATGAAAAAAAATATTATTTATTTTTTGACGAAATCCAAACTGTTCAGAATTTTGAAAAGGCAATTAACTCCTTCAGATTATTGAATACAAGTATTTTCATTACTGGGTCAAACGCAAAACTCTTATCTAGTGAATTGGCAACCCTGCTTTCTGGCCGGTACGTCTCATTCAAGATTTTACCCTTTACTTTTACAGAAGCAGTTGAAATTCAAGGCATAAAAAATCCAGATGAAAAAACATTGATGGATTATATTCAGTGGGGAGGTATGCCTCAACGATTTACAGTTAAACATGATGATGAACTTAAAATTTTTCTTTCCGATTTATACGATTCTATTGTTTTAAAAGATGTTGTTGCCAGATACA
>JAZQSR010000014.1:0-1179 GCA_045630225.1 Treponema sp.
AGGACGGCCCGTGGTTTTGTTATACAGAACATCGGCCTGCAAGTGGTTATATTGGCTGTTTCCGTTGCGCTTGTTCTTCTCAATGTACACATGGGCCTGTGAGGTTATGAAGTCAATCGTGGATTCAAATGCCCGATAATCGTAATAGGACGAGTATGCTTTTTCAATCTCCCAGTCCTCCAGGGGAACATTGCCAACTTCTTTAAAGACTTCTCCGATGTCAATGCAGTCCTGTTTGACTTCGTCAAAAGGAATGTCACACTTGGCCCCGTACTGGGCCAGGGTGTAAAGTCGGTAGTATCTGCAACCGACATGGGGATTTCTCTGAATGAGCTTCTTGTACCAGTTGTACACATCTGGGCTTACGTGCCAATGGCCCCGTTGTCTGGGAGGCTGCTTGTGAACAATGCGCCTCTCATACCATTCGGGCCATTGTTCCTTGGCAGCTATCAGCTTTTCGGGTTCCTTTTTCTCATACTTTGTTAGGTCTACCTGGCTTTTGGTAGACCAGTCAATTAACGGTTCGGGATAAAAACACTGACGGATTTTATATAATGGCTCCCCAAAGATTTCCAGTCCAAAAAGTTCCTGGATGGAGTATCTTTTTCTGGAAATCCAAAAAGCCTCTACCAGTTTATTGTCTTTACTGAGAGAACCAACCATTCTGAAGGACTGGCCTATAGCTTCATTCTGAATGGGTGCTTTGGAAACAGCATTGTTCCAAACGTATTTAGAGAAAGTTTTACGGAACCATTTCCATTGCATACGTCTCAGATTATGATTTTTTACAACTACACCGTTAATGTCATATTCTGGAAAAGGTCTACCACCAAAAAGGGGTACTGGTTCCTTTAGGAACCAATGACAATGGATACCCTTACCCGAACAAGTTATAGCTGTAGGGGCTGGGAACCAACCGCCCTCCCATTGGGGTGTTTTATTGGCTCCCCATTGATGGAGTGCGGTTTCCAGACCCTTTTGATGAAGATACCGTTTACCAGGAATCTTTTCGGTGATAAGGTCATCAATTTCAAGAGTAAAGACATAAAGGAACCGTTCATGCTTTTCATCACGGTTACGGCCCAAATAAGAGATAGGAGACATATAGACCTGTTCTCCGTTGTTATTGGCTTCCTCTATGGCTCTATCTATGGCAATTAGGTCATCGTAAACAAGATG
>JAZQSR010000015.1:0-54011 GCA_045630225.1 Treponema sp.
CACTTTTGCGGGGCAAAAGTGAGACTCGCTAAAACCGCTCAATATATCGCGGTTTTCCGGTTTGCAGCCGTCGCTCTCTACCTCTGAGCGTAGTGAAGCGTAAGGCTGGGTAGGGCTTCCCTGTCCCCCAAGATACATTTGGTTCCCCTGCTCCCAAAGATGGATCTCGGGATTCAGCCCCCGGGATGCTGTTGATGAAAGAAACTTGCTACTTTCCGCACCTTGGAGTATACTCATTCTTATAAAGACAAGTATCACTTTCCATACATAAGGAGTAAGACATGAAGGTTTTAGTTGTTGGTGGAGCAGGCTATATCGGTAGTCACGTGGTAAAGGAATTGATGAAGGCTGGCCATAAGGTAACAGTTTTTGACAATCTCTCTTCCGGTCTTTTGCAAAATCTTTTCCCAGAAAATGACTTTATTGCAGGAGACATTCTTCATCTAGAAACTCTGGATGCAGCCTTTAGCCGTGGCTTTGACGCCTTTATCCACCTGGCAGCCTTCAAGGCCGCTGGTGAGTCCATGATTGTTCCAGAAAAATATTCTGTCAACAACATCACTGGAACCCTCAACCTTATGAATACTGCCGTCAAGCATGGGTGCCTCCACATGGTATTCTCCTCCTCAGCAGCAGTTTTTGGTGAGCCTCAGTATCTTCCCATCAATGAAGATCATCCCAAGAACCCCGAAAACTACTACGGCTTTACTAAGCTGGAAATCGAGCGGTTTATGGAATGGTACGATAAACTCAAGGGCCTGAAATTCGCCGCCCTTCGCTATTTTAATGCAGCTGGCTACGACCCCGACGGTTTCCCCTGCGGACTGGAGCAGAATCCTGCCAACCTGTTGCCCGTCATCATGGAAGTAGCTTGTGGAATGCGGCAGAAACTACAGGTCTTTGGTACCGACTACGACACCCGTGATGGCACTTGTATCCGAGACTACGTTCACGTTACAGACTTAGCCATTGCCCACGTAAAGGCTCTGGAATATATCACCTCCAAGAACACTAGCCTCAAGGTCAATCTCGGCAGTGAGACTGGTGTTACCGTTAAGGAAATGCTCGAAGCAGCCCGTCGCATCACTGGCAAGGAAATTCCTACTGACTTTGTTGGTCGCCGTGCTGGAGATCCCGCCTGTCTCTATGCCACTTCCGCCTTTGCCCGAGAAACATTGAATTGGACAGCAACTCACTCCGACGTGGATACCTTGGTTTCATCCACTTGGGGTGCATATTGTAAACATCAGGAGAAAAAATAAGATGGATTTTTCTATTGTAAAAGAATGGATTGCTGGTAACACTGCTGGCATGGTTGCCTTGGAAACTTTACTAACTTCCCACCCTGCCTTGGCACCAGAAAGTGGAGGTCAGGGTGAATTGCAGAAGGTGCTGGCTCTAGAAGCTTGGCTCAAGGAGCAGGGGATTAGTCAGCTGGAACGCTTCGATGCTCCTGACAGTCGAGTAGAAAGCGGTATTCGTCCCAATCTTGTTGCTACCATTGCTGGTGCTGATGATGCTGATTCCTCCGCTCCCCGCATTTGGATTATGGCTCACACCGATGTCGTTCCCGTGGGAGAAATCAGCCTCTGGAACACTGATCCTTGGCAGGTGGTAGAAAAAGATGGTCGCCTCTACGGTCGTGGTGTAGAAGACAATCAGCAGGGTTTGGTGGCAGGAACCTTTGCTGCCTTGGCCCTCATTAAGAATAAGGTGACTCCACCACACACCGTAAAGCTGCTCTTTGTGGCTGACGAAGAGGTTGGCTCAGAGTACGGCATCAAGTACTTGCTGGCTCAGCATCAGCTTTTCCGTCCCAACGACATCATCGTGATTCCTGACGGTGGCGATAACCTAGGCTCCACCATCGAGGTGGCAGAGAAAAATCTTTTGTGGATGCGTGTTGTGGTAAGCGGCAAGCAGACCCACGGAAGCCGCCCCGACGAGGGAATCAATGCTGCCTTGGCTGGCTGTGACTTGGCCCTGCGATTGAATAACTTGGAAACAGTCTTTAATCAGCGGGATGAGCTTTTTGAGCCACCTTATTCCACCTTCCAGCCCACAAAAAAAGAAGCCAATGTGCCTAATATCAACACCATTCCCGGTGAAGATGTATTCTGCATGGACTGTCGCATTTTGCCCTGCTATACCCTGGCTCAAGTGCGGAAGGAAGTGAACCGCTGTGTTGCTGAGGTGGAAGAAAAGTATGGAGTAAAGGTACAGTACACTGAACCACAGGCTGTGGAATCGCCCGCCACACCTGCAGATGCCCCTGTGGCCCGCCGTTTGGCAGAGGCTGTAAAGGCTGTTAGTGGAGTGGAAGCTCGGCCCATTGGTATTGGTGGTGGCACTGTGGGTGCCTACTTGCGTCAGGCTGGGTATCAGGCTGTGGTTTGGAGTCGCATGGACGAAACTGCCCACCAGCCCAACGAATACACCATTATCGAAAACTTAGTTCACGATGCCCAAGTTATGGCTTACATGATGATGCAAGATTAAAATTATTTTTGTTTTTGCAGAATTGTGATATAATATTCTTCGGAGGAAAGATGAAAAGAAATTTATTAGGGAGCTGCATTTTCGTAATGCTTGCTCTTGTTTTACTGATGGCTGGCTGTAGCTCTACCAAGGTGGAGCGGGTAAGTGCCGATACCGTAACAGACTTAAGTGGATACTGGAACGATACCGATGTTCGCATTGTTGCAGAATCCTTAATCAGAGATTGTGTAAATGCTCCTGCTATAACCAACTACATCCGCAACAACAACAAATTGCCCGTAGTGATTGTAGGTAATTTCCGCAATGATAGTGATGAGCATATCGACACCTCAATTCTTACAAAGAAGTTTGAGACAGCCCTCATCAATAGCGGTAAGGTAGACTTTGTGGCCAGTTCTTCTGAACGAGGTGAATTGCGTCAAGAGCGAGAAGAGCAGCAGACTTGGGCCAGCGAAGAGACAGCAAAGCGTCTTGCCAATGAAACTGGGGCAGATTTTATGCTCATTGGATCCGTAAAAACCATGGTGGACCAGATGGACAAGACCTCAACTCGAACTTATTGGGTCTATGCCGAGCTTATTGACATTGAGTCTAACAGAAAATTATGGTTAGGTGAAAACTCTGAAATTAAAAAGGTTATCACCAAATCAAAAACAAGGATGTAATGTTTAGAAAATCCATATTGTTGTCTGTGGTGGCAGGATTCTTTTTTGTTTCCTGTTCCACCATGGGCGATTATGATTTTGCCACAGTAAACGAATCTCTCAATACAGGTGAGTATGAGACTGCTCATCAGGTTGTAACAACTGATAGCAAGAAGATTTACAATTCTCACGATGAGGTGCTTCAAAGCCTGGATTTGGGTATTCTCTCCCATTATGCTAGTGAATATCAGCGTTCTAACAAAGAGTTGACACAGGCAGAAAGAAAAATAGAAGAATATTATGCAAAAAGTATTAGTCAATCAATTTCTGCTTATTTAGTAAATGATACTGTTGTAGATTATGCTGGTGAGGTTTTTGAAGATATTTATATCAATATTTTCATGGCCTTAAATTATATTCATCTTGGAAATATTGAAGATGCCTTTGTTGAGATTCGTCGCTTCGACAATAAGCTGAAAGCAGCCTCAGCAAAATATAGTGACAAGATTGCTGCTGCTAATCAAGAAAATTCCTCCAAAGGAGGGGACTCTATTGATGTCCCAAAAATGAATTTCCATAATTCAGCCTTGGCTCGGTATCTTAGTATGATTTTATATCGTAGTCGTGGACAACTTGATTCAGCCAAAATTGACATGAATTATCTTGATTCAGCCTTTGCAAGTCAACCTAGTTTATATAATTTTTCCAAGCCCCGTTCTCTAGAACAAGAGTTGAATGTACCTAAAGGGCAAGGTCGAGTGAATATCATTGCCTTTACGGGAAAATCTCCAGTAAAGATAGAAGAAGACTTGAAATTGTATTCCTATGGAGGTGACTTTTATTATAAAATCGCCTACCCAGAAATGCGACAACAAGCAAGTGCTATTCACTCAGTTCAGGTCAGTGCCATTCCTGCTGGAGAAATTATTGCAGGGCAGGAGAAGCAACTTCCTAATGCGGTGGCAACTGTTTCTTTGGAACCACTAGAAAGCATTAGTAATATTGCTATGGATACCTTTGAGCAGCACAAGGCATTGATTTATTTGCGTGCAGTAATTCGTTCCATTGGAAAGGCTACTACTTCTAGTGTGTGGGGAGTTATGGCTGACAGGTCTTCTGATGTAGGAATTGGACTTTTATTTTCTGCTTTAGAATTCGCTTCTGTTGTGTCTACAGATATTTCAGAACGAGCCGATGTTCGTGTTGCACGCTATTTACCCTCTTTGGCATGGGTTACTGGAATAAATCTTGATCCCGGAGACTATATCTTAAACATTGAATATAAAAATGAATCTGGTGCTTTGATTGCAATGGAGCAAA
Source organism: Treponema sp. (assembly GCA_045630225.1). GTDB lineage: Bacteria > Spirochaetota > Spirochaetia > Treponematales > Treponemataceae > Treponema_F. Next base: position 4,464 of record JAZQSR010000015.1, read on the forward strand.
AAAATATAACTGTTTCTGCATCAGCAGTGAATCTTGTGGAGGGAATATGTCTAAAATAAAACTGGTAAATGTGTTTATTGTCACTTTGTTCGTTGCAACTTTGTGGAGTTGTGTCTCTTCTTCTAACGTTGCTCCTGAATGGGTAACAAATCCCGATTCAGTTTACAATTCAAAAGAGTATTTGTGGGCAGTGGGTAGTGGGGCTGACAGAAAAGGCTCTGAAAATGATGCTCTTGCTCTGTTAGTTCGTAGTATTCAGCAAAATGTGTTGGCTACTACCGAGGCTAATAAAACCTTGGCTGGAAGTGAAAAATCTGGGTATGACATAAATTACGATTCTTCCAGTTCTGTAGTTACTGCTTCATCCATCAAAGAAATTCCTGGTATTACATTTCCACAAACATGGATTGCAGAAAATGGTACTGTTTATACCTTGGCTTTGTTAAATCGTCAGGAGGCAGGAAGATATTATCGCCAAAAGATTGCAGACTTGACTGCTGTGGTGGAAAGTGAAATTGTATTTGCTTCTGCCCATAAAGGAACCTTTGCCGCCTTGAATGCTCTCCAAAATGCAGTTCAGGCAGCTTGGGAAAATCAAGGATACATTGATACCTTGGCTGGAATTCATTCCGATATGTACCGTCTCGTTTCTTTAGATTATGAGTCTGCACAGGCGGTGGAAGTGTTAGCCGCTCGTCAAAAAGAAGCTATCATGGTGGCAGTAGAAATTGAAGGTGATTCTAATGGAAGGATTGCTGCTGTCCTAGAAACCACCTTAGCTGATTTAGGCTTGAAAATCACTTCAGCTTCTGAGCCCACTGTTGCCTATCTTTTTAGAGGAAAGGTAATCATGGAGCCATTGAAATTAGATAATAAATACGAATATGCACGTTTTGTTCTTGATATAGATTTAATAGAAACAGCGTCTGGAAAAATACTTTTTCCCTATTCTGAAACTGGACGGGAAGCTCATGTTTCTTATTCAGAGGCTAGTCAACGAGCTTTCAGAACCATGGAAGATATGTTGGAGAAAGAGTTTGTTCCGCAGTTTTTAGATTTTTTGAACACTACTGCTGACTAAGATTGTCTGTAATTCTTTTAAACTCCACTGTTGACATTGCTTGCATCCTTTGCTATTTACTGACATTTATGCTATACTTCTTGCATTATGGCAGAATTATTAGCACCGGCAGGCAATGTTGAAGCATTGGATGCCGCCATCGGTGAAGGTGCCGATGCAGTATATTTAGGATTAAAATCATTTAATGCCCGATCTCGTTCCACCAATTTTGCTTGGAATCAGTTCGAGGCAGCAGTTCAGTCTGTTCATCGTCAGGGAAAAAAGATTTTCGTTACCGTTAATACCGTTAGTGAAGAACGGGAAATGGAACGCCTTTATCGTTTTTTGGCATATTTGGAAAAAATTGGCCCAGATGCAATTATCGTTCAGGATTTTGGCGTCATTCGTATGGTACAGGAATTTTTCCCAAAGCTGACTGTCCATTCTTCTACCCAGATGAATGTGGCTAGTGCCAAGGCAGTGAACTTGTTGAGCAAGCAGGGCGTGAGCCGTGTGGTTTTGGCTCGTGAGTTGGGCTTGGATGAAATCAAGCATATTCGTCAAAACACTTCCGCTGAACTAGAAGTCTTTGTTCACGGTGCCCTCTGTGTCAGTGAATCTGGGCTCTGTCTTTTTTCCAGCTATCTTGGAGGAAAGTCCGCCAACCGTGGTATGTGTACCCAGGCTTGTCGCCGTATCTACACCGCAGAAGGCAGCGATAATCTGGAGCAGGGCTATTTCTTCTCTCCCGGTGACTTGCAGCTTGTGGAAAAAATCCCCGATCTAGTCATGGCTGGAGTAGATTCCTTTAAGATTGAAGGCCGCATGAAAAGTGCCGAGTACGTAGGAAGCGTAACTGCTGCCTACCGTTACGTCCTTGACCATTGGCAGGAAGACAAAAAAGGTGCCATTGCCACAGGTCAGCGTATTCTTTCCACCGACTTTGCTCGAGCAAAAACCTCCTTCTGGTATGATTTCAAGTCAACAGAAGATGAGAAGGTAGCAGAAAATGTGCTGAACCCTCATCAGGCTGGTGGAACAGGAATTTATCTTGGTACTATCGACAAGATGCGTACTGTAAAGCCCAAGCAGGAAGAAGGTGAAGAACCATCTCCTGCTGTGGTGATGGCCACCTTGCGGGGCGGTAACTACGATCCTGATCCAGGTGATTCCATCCGCTTGCATCGTAAGGATGACACAGGTCGTTCCAGCTACAAGGTAAAGGTTGTAGAACAGGAAGATAACAATCGCTGGATTGATATTCCAGAGGGCTTCACTCCTGGAGATCCTGTGTACTTGTTGCAGACAAAATCCATGTCAAAGCGATACAAGCACGTGTTGCCCGACAATCTTTCTCCTTTCCGCCGCCAGCCAGGAAATCAGGAGTTGCCCATCTTGGATTTAACTCCTGTGGCTAAGGGTGAGCTTTCCTACTTTCCCGAAGGTTTGTACGTTCAGGTTTCCACCGTAAAGGACCTGTTCGCCGTACAGGGTGAATCCCCCGTTCGAGTAATTCTTGAGTTGAACTCCGAAACAAAGCGGGACTTGCTAGAAAAGAAGGTGGTGCTTCCTTTTTCAAAGAAGCAGGTGTTTATTTCCTTGGATCCATTCTGTGCCGCTTCTCAAGAGGATGAGTTGGCCCTCACCTTGGATGCCTTTGTGGAAATGGGATACAAGGGCTGGGTTGTAAACAATCTGGCTCACATCGGTATGCTCAAGGGCAAGGGAACCAACCTGATTGCTGGTCCCTATCTGTATACCTTCAATCGATGGGCAGCATCTTGGCTTGAAAACCAAGACATCGGTGCCTTTATCAGTCCCTTGGAGAATTCTCGCAAGAATCTGGAGGCCACCTTTGAAAGCCACCTGAGAAGTCGTATTCTTGTGCCAGTTTTTGCTTACCCAGCCCTGTTCCGTATGCGGTTTAAATTGCCCGATTCCTATGACTTTACCTTTTTCAGCGACAAGGAGGGCATGACCTTTAAAGCCCTGTCCACTCCCGATGGCTCCTTTGTTATGCCTGAAAATCCCTTCTCCATTGTGGACAAGGTTCAAGTCTTGAAGTCAGCTGGTTTTAACCGCTACCTCATCGACATGTCCAAAACCCACGTCCAGAAGAAGCACTTCAAGCAGATTGTTGCCGCCATGCTGAAAAAGCAGGTGTTGCCAGAAACAAGCAACTTTAACTGGAAGGATGGCTTTTTCTCCCAGGAAAAGCTAGATGAATACAAGGCTGCTACCCTTCGGGCCCAAGAAGCAGCTGCTGCTAAAAAATCTCAGCCACGAGGTCGATTCGCACCACTGAATCCCAAGGCTGGAAGAGGCGGACGGCCTAATCCTGGCAGAAACGGTGGTGGAAAGCCCCGAAGCCGATAATCTTTAGAAATTGAAATGGAACGTGTACCTAGTATTTGTCTTAGGTACACGTTTTTTTTAGAAAACAGCCTCACAAAGTGCTGGTTCTCTCATTTCCAAAGAAAGGTTGTTGGCCAAGGCTGCTTCTGCCAAATCTGCCATTTCTTGGTGTTTGGGGGGAATGTGATTATTCTGTGGATTGTCAAGGATAGCTTGATTGTCCTTTGGGCCTGAAAAACGAGGCTTAAAGTCCACATGTTCTGCCACAATCTTTATCTTGGAGTGATTTTTTCCCTCCGTATCCTGCCAACGATTTTGCTTGAGGCGACCGACCACTCGGATTCCCCGTCCCTTGGCACAGTAACTTGAACAAGAGGTAGCCAGTGCTCCCCAGGTTTCAATGTCAAAGAAGGACACTTCTTGCCGTCGTTCCCCCTGACTAGTGCGATAATTCTTGTTTACTGCAATGGAAAACATGCAGATGGGAATTCCCTTTGCTGTTTCCCGTGATTCTGGATCTCGTACAATATTTCCTTCCAATACGATTGAGTTAAAATCATCCATAAAAATAAAACTCCTTGAAAAATTCTCTTGTACCACCGTAGCTACATGGTGACGTAGGGTAACACTATGGCCTTATACCGAGCGATGTATTTTGTGGACTCTCTTTTAGGTGTCTGCTTTTCAGCGTTACATCTACATATATATTATTCGCTTTAAAAATCAAATTTTTGTCTTTTTTTCAGAAGAAAATGGAAAAAAATTTTAAAAAAAAACACCATCCATGAAATGCCCCTGAAAAAGAGCCTTCACAGATGGTGGTTTTAGTATACTGAGGTTTCCCTTAGAGACCTTTAATCAATTTTACCATATACAACTGTACGTACATATGTAATTCAGCTTGGTCTTGAATCTTTTGCATACCAGGTGTTTTAACCAAAGTTGTAGCCAAGTTATTGATACGTTCTGGGGTAAAATTATTTGCCCGTAATGTTCGTAAGATTTTTCGCATATAATCACGAATCAAGGAATTCACATCTTCGGTAAGATTGTCTTGTGCCTGCTTGCTCAACATTCTGTTCCAGGCATGCTCGTAGGAGGACAATTCTCGCTCAATGGTGGAGCCCTGGGGGACATAATGCTTTTCAGCTTCCAGTGCCGCTTGTTTGAGTTCTTCCTTACGAGAGGCTGCTGAGGCATCCTGTTGTGACAAGGGGCTTGGAATCTCAAAGCTTTCTGCCTCATCGGAGGCTATCATCTTTTTCTGGGTAGCCTGTTTTTGAGGCTTTTGCTTTTTTTGCTTTGGTTGTCCTTTGAAGAAGGATACCAGCCAAGAAAATCCTGGAATGGTATACCATACAGGAAGGAGGATTCGAGCATCCGTCAGAATTTCTTCCTTGGAAAGCATCAACAGTTCGCTATAAGGAGAAACTTCACCATCAGTGAAAAGATGAATATGTCCCGTTACTAATTCTGTCATTCCTCTGCTTTCGTACTGCAATGCTTTTAGGAAGGGTGCATTCAGCAGGGCATAGAGAATAGGAGATTTGATTTTAACGGCATTTTCCAAGGTTTTTTCAAAAAGCTCTTGGTTTTTCATTTCTGGCACCGAGGAAAAATTCTTCAAGTCATTGAAACAATCCTTGGTGATTTGATCTCGAATTGTTTCACGGGCATCAGTACACAGACGCACAATCATGGGAAGCACCTTTGCCTTAAGTACATAGGTTTTCACATTGTTTATACCCTTAAAACTTAACAGGAGCGGAAGTTTATTGTCTTCGGATTCTGTGGTGGCATTTTGAATGTAATCATTCAAATCCTTGTCACTATACTGGCCAAGAAGGGGCACACCACGGGAATCGGAGAACATGTTGATATTTTCCCGAGTAAAATAATAAGGTGGTTTGTTTAAGTTAAGCTCTAAATTCTTGAGAGCAGTTTCTTTTTGCAGATTCTGCTGGGCCTTGTTACGGTAGGATGTAACACAGAACTCCAAGATATAGATTGATTGTAATAAAGAAATGTCTTCTGCAGTTAAATCTATTGTTTTTTCGTAGTCTTGACGAATGAAAAAACACAATTGGTTCCATTGGTAGAATGTATCTGAAGCGTTTTTAATGGAACGAATAGCTTCATCTGTCTTTTTTGTAACCATGGAGAAGAAATTTTTAACAGTCAAGTCTTTTCCAGGATTGGCAACTTGAAGCTTTTTTAAGAAATAATCGTGGAATTCATCCTTTTGTAACTTACTTTGAAATTTTAATAAGGCAATGACCATCAAATCTTCTATAGGCAAGGATGAGGGACATAGAATTGATGGCAGGCCCCGTGGTAATTGGAGACAGTACAGGGTAGCTGTTTTGGAGCTATCTTGTTCTGCCAAATAAACGTCAGCAGCTTCTCTTTTTAGAATCTCTGTTGGAGCATTTTTAGGCAAATCAGTATCGAAAGGATAAGGAATTGCAGGATTTTTCCTAATATTCTGATATACAGAAAGACATTTGTCGATGTAATAATGAATAACGATGACTTCTTTTTTTTCTGGATCAGCAGCGATGTACAAAACTTGTCGTTCTTGGGCTAATCGTTCTAATTCCTTTTTAACTAACTCCGTAGAATTATTGATATAAGGCAACAATTCAGGCTGATCATTAGCATGATGCTGGGCATATTTCTTTATATAATCACAAAAATCTGCCACATTTACCTGGGCACTATTCTGGTGCGATGCGTAAGAACGCAAAAGTACTTGAATATTAGATGTTGTTGTCATAAGTTTCATAATAGCAAAAAGCCCCTATAATAACAAGTAGAATACCCTTGCTTGCTTTAGAATGCGCCTCTTGGTATACTCTTGAGGGAGGATATTATGAGTGTAGAAAAATTACAGAAGATTATTGATGATAGTAAAAAGATTGCTTTTTTTGGTGGGGCGGGTGTGTCTACGGAAAGTGGAATTCCTGATTTTCGCTCCCAGGATGGACTTTATGCTCAAAAATGGAAATATCCACCAGAACAGATTTTAAGTCACAGTTTTTTTATGAAAAATACCGGGGAATTTTACCGATTTTACCGAGAAAAGATGATTTGTCTTTCTGCCAAGCCAAATGCGGCCCACTTGAAGTTGGCTGAATTGGAAGCGGCAGGAAAATTGACAGGAGTAGTAACTCAAAATATCGACGGCTTGCATCAGGCCGCTGGAAGCAAAAAGGTTTTTGAGCTTCACGGAAGTGTCCTTCGCAACAACTGCATGAAGTGCAAGTCCTTCTATGACGTGAACTTTATCTTGGATAGCGGCAAGGAAGGGGAGTCTGCTGTTCCCGTGTGTCCCAAGTGCGGTGGCATTGTAAAGCCCGACGTGGTGCTCTATGAGGAAGGCTTGGACAACGATGTTATTGAAGGGGCGGTGGAAGCCATTGCCTCTGCCGACACCCTGATTATTGGTGGCACCTCCTTGAACGTGTATCCAGCCGCCTCCCTCATCCACTATTTCCGGGGCAACACCATTGTTCTCATCAACAAGTCTCCCACCTCCGCCGACTCCATTGCCCAGCTGGTGATTTCTGAGGGGATTGGTCAGGTCCTGGGTCAGATTCAGGTACGATAAGCTTGTAGGCTGACGGTCAGCGAGAAGGCTGAGGGCTAGATGGAGAGGAAGGTACAGCGGAGGGAAAGATGGATACTGAGGGAGTCCAAGGCGGGCCTTGAGGAATTGGTTCCGATGGTGCTGCGGTGGGTCATGCCAGAAAAAGCTCTCAGGTATTCCGCACCAAGGGAGAATTCCAAGGAGTAAATCTGCACCCCTAGCTTCATCCAGCAGCCTGGCCCGCCGTGCATATAGTCCTTGAACTGACGCAGACGTACATAGTGGGAGTCAACAGCATTTACCCATAAGTAGGGAATCAAGCCAACCTCCAAGGTCAGGGGGAATCTGGTGTTAAGCTGGGCAAACAGTCCTACAGTAGGCAGGAAGAAGTCCAGCTGATACTGCAGCACCCTTCCGTTCACCTCCTTCTGGGGCTCATTCCCCCTCCAGAATCCCGACGCAGGGTACTGAAGATAGCCGTCCTGCCCGCTCATGGTATGTCTGCGGTAGGTGAACTTCACCCAAGGACGCAGTAGCCATAGGTCAAGCCCAAAATTGTATCCAGCCGCCACCGAGCTGCCGAACCTGTTGTCCAGCTTCAAGTCATGCTCCGAGTAGTGAGTGACATTGGAGGTTCCAGGCTGGAAGTCCCTATCCTGAACCACCCCAAAATCCCAGGGAATGCCTGCCTCGCCGCACATCATAAACCACCAGTCTTGAGGCTGAACTTGGAGTGTAACGGCCACCAGAGGAAAGAGATTCCCCCAGTCTAGACGGCTCAGGGTTCCCTTCTCTGTCAGTACGTGCTGCCGAATGGTCTGGATGTACAGGTTAGTCTCCATATCTAAAGAAAAGAGTCGCCCATCGGTAGTATCCGCAGGAGGTAGGGGCCAGGAGGGCCATTGGGAGGCGGGGGACTGCGAAAAGGCACCTGCCAGCAGCATCCCCCCGCACAGGAGAACCCCAGCTATCCGCCGGAAATACGCCGCCCTCATTTGACGGGAATCCCTTGGATGTACAGGTTGTAATTGTCCACGGCCCTGTCCTTCTCCCAGAGCCCCCAGCCAAACCCAGAAACCATGCCAACCGTAGCCAGCAATTCCACAATGGGCATGGCGACACGCATTCCCTCCAGCTCAGGCGGGATGGTATCGGGAGCGGAGGCACAGGAAATCATGGAAAGGGAACAGAACGCAAAACAAAATAACCCAAGGGTTCGCTTCATGTAAACTCCTTTAATTTTGGTCATCTCTTTTGCCAACCTCCTTCAACGCACCCCTTTGCGAGGATAGCTTGCCGTCCTCCACAAAAATATCAATGGATACACTTCCTTTATGTCCAATACTACCGTTCAAGTTTCCGCTGTCCCCTTCGTAAACCTTCCCCTCATACTCCACCTCAAAGTAAAAACCGTCAGGAAAATTGGAAAAATGCAGGGAGGTACTCTTACCAGCCGGAATCACTAAAGGAAGTTTTTCTTCTGGTTCTGCCGTACCGACCGAAACCAGCCTTATGTCACTACCAGTGGAATTGGATACCGTGGCCATGAGTCCTCCCTCCGTGCATCCGAAAAAGAGCGCCACCAGTAGTGCAAGCGCACCAATGCAAAACGATGCTTTTTTCATCATTTCCCCCTTAATTCTCAATTCTACTCAAGCAGCTTCAATGGGACAGGCTTTGTCTGGGACATTCCATCCGCAAGTCCAGAATGGATTGTCTGGGAGACAAGGTTTCCACCCTCCACAGAAAATGTGATGGTATATTTTGAGGAACCTTGAGAATATCCGGTGTCTCCCTCATAGGAATTCCCGTCATATTTCACACAAAAAGTTTCCGCCTCGGCATTAGTACGCACCCACTGCAACACCTTCTCTGATCCAGCAGGAATATCTACAGGCAATTCTGGACTGGAAGCAGTGCTGAGTCTGACAATGACAACGCTCTTGTCCGTAGTATTTTTCACAGTTACACTCCTGTCATTTCCCAAAGACTTGCATCCGGCATACAGGCATAAAAACAGCATTACACTAGATGTGACGACATCCTTTGATTTCATAACACGAACTCCTTGCATTCTTTCGGTTTGAAACCAACGACACACTACTATAGGTATATCGTTAGCTCTTCAGTTCAATGACATCCAGAAACTTATTTCTGCAAATACACCAAATTACCCGATGGCACACGGCTGATTCCCTTTTTCACTGCATCCAAGGATTGTTTTTCATCCACAAAGGTAGCAGAATTAGCCTTATTTTTGAGATAATTTCCCACCTGTTCATAGGAAGGCTCATTTACCCCACACTCCCACTGCCACCACAGAAACCTCCTATATGTACGAGAACTATGTCTATCGTAGTATAAGAGTCCCACAGCATTGTTGTGCAAGTCCATCTCGCTGTCCTTTGATCGATAATTTCCACCTTTCTCATGTGCAGTAGCAAAATCTCTAGCCCAAGCCATTTTTGCACTTTTCTTACCCCACCCTTCCTTAGCCATCACCACATTCCAAATGGCATGACGGAAAGCGTCAACTTTATTATTAACTCCACTGCGTGTCCCCATGTATCCTGCCGTAAGGTCAAAAGCCTTTTCACTCTGCTTTTTTAAACCTAGTGCACTGAAAGGATAACGTAAAATGACGCATACTTCTGCCCAGGTTAAATCTTGCCCAAATACAGTGATACCATCATTGTATGAGTTGCGGGAAACGGCTGACATAATCCTTGAATCATCCAGAATCGAATTCACAGCAAGGGCAGCCACCTGATCCTGATAGATTTGGGCTATTACATCAATGTTTTCCGCAATCTCGTCTTGAGTCAGTCCAGGAAAGTCTGCGTTGATATTAACAAAATCATCCTCACTCGGCTCCATTAATTCTGGAATCTCTACTTTGGATATTTCTGCATCCAAAATACCTACCATCTCCTCCATGGATAAAATCACATCAGTATCGGACACGTTCCGACCAACCCTTCGCGACAACTCAGTGGACAGCACTGCACCTCGTCCCTCCAGAGTCAACCCAATATCAGACTGAGAAACCCCATCAAGCAGCCGCACCGTAGTTTTCTCCAATAATTCCAGCACCTTTTCATCATAAGTAACTGGCATGGAATCCACGGTATCCTTCAAAGTCACATTGCCACATCCAGCGGCAAAAACCACCAGAAGAACCACCGCCAGGGGCGCCAAAACAAACTTAAACCCTCTCATATTTTTCCTCCTTTCATGAGAATGTATGGTTTATGTTTTTTATTTTCATGGGCAACTTGAATTTTGTCAAATTAAAAATGCTGTAATAACAGATTATTTACATTTTTTTTATATTTGAGGAAGAAGGAGTTGTTCTACACTGGCGTAGTCCTTGCTGGTAAAGGCATGGATGATTTTGTTTTCAATTTCATCTGCTTGGGAAAGCCCGAAGTCTGCCGCCTTGAGCAGTTGGTTGAGTTCTTCTACCGCAAGCTGAAGCTGGGCAGCCAGAATCACCAGCTTGTCCTTCTTTGTTTTGTAGCCTTCCTTTTTGGTGATGTCGGAAAAAAGCTGCTTGGAAATGCTGTCGGTGCCCTTCCAAATATCTGAGCCTTTTTTCCTGGATGCTGTGCCAGATGGCGTTCTAGGAACAGGTTCAACATGCCTTGGTAATCCTGCCCATAGGCTGGCTGCGGAATGATATTCTTCTTTTTATATTGCTCCGTCAGCATTTTCTGGATTTCCACTCTGCCGTCCCGCTCTGCATGATCCAAGGGCCGCAATCCCATTTTGTCTCGTAGCTCTAGGTCTGCTCCTTGTTCTAGCAAGAATTGCACAATATCCTTGTAATTACCCATTGCTGCTAAGGTCAACAAGGAAAATCCTTCTGGTGTCTGGAAATTCACATCCATTTTTTCATAAATCAGATACTTTATCAAAGAAAGATGGCCTCCGATGGTGGCATACATCAAGGCTATCTCCATGTCTAGTTGGCTAAGGCATTTCGCATCCATGAGCTTTCTTAGCACTAGAGAAAGCCCCTTGCGAGCCAGAAGGAGAACTGGGGTGTAGCCCCGCTTGTCCTGTACGTAAATATTTGCTCCCCGTTCTATCAGTAGGCAGGCTGCCAGTAACAAAGGAGAGGTTTCCGTGCTGAAACGATTGACCTTGGCCCCATTGTCCAGCAGGAGCTTTGCAAAATCCAAGGCATTTATGCTGACTGCTGCAGTAAGGGGTGTAAGGCCGTAGCTATCACGGATATCAACAGAGGCACCGTGGGCGATAAGGAGCTTGCCTGCTTTGAGGGCATTTACTTGGGCTGCGGCAATCAGGGCGGTGCCACATTCAGGACAAAATCGTGCATCTTCATCAATTCCCTTTCCGCAATTCTTACAAAACATTGTGTTTCTTCCTATGTCTTTGGTCTTGACGATTATAGGTTATACTCTTGCAAGAGTGGTTAGCTTTTGGGTGAATTACGCCATTCTGTAGCAATATATTCACAGCTAGTGCAATTATCTTTAATCAGAACAGCTACTACCATCATCGATGAGTGATTACCATATATATTCTCAGGGGATAAGTTTACAGCATACATCTCCCCATCTGAAAGTTCATATTCGTGCAGGGCAGACCAAAGAAGGAAAAGCTCTTCTTTCGTAAGCTTAACATCGTATCTAGTTCTAACGAAATCAGGAAGCGTCGTAGGAACTACTATTTCTTACATTATAAGATCATATTTATGCAAAAATTCAGCCAATGCCTCTCTTTTGTAGTCCATTGATATGTATGTTTTCGGTCCTCCCGCCATAACTGGTAGCATGGTACAACACAATACAAGCATGCAGATGATTGTTTTTTTCTTCATAAAAGCTCCTCCTTCGTTCCAGCAAAAGCAAAAAGCTTTCACCAGAAAACTATTCTATAAAACCATGTCTTTTGTGTTGAATTACAACAGAAACATGATTCTATCGATATTTTTACACATTGTAATATCGATGTCAACGTGAAATTAAATAGATTAAACATTATATTATAATGTGAATGAATGAGGCTTTAGATTCATAATACAAGGATGTCTCTGCAACAAACCTTCATCGCCAACCTCCGGTATTTCCGCAAAAAACGAGGGATGACTCAAAAGGATTTATCAGTCTACCTGAACAAGGGCTACAACTACATCAACTGCATAGAAGGCGGCAACTCCTTTCCTCCGCCTGATGTGATAGACCAAATTGCCAAGATTCTGGAAATTGACCCAGCCCAGCTTTTCCTTAAGGACGGTTCTCCTGAAAGCCTCCGTCATAATGGCAGCCAGCAGTTCTCTCAAGAAATTACCGACCACATCATGAGTCGCCTGAAAGAGGTTATTGCCCAAGAGGTTCGCCAAAGTCTTAACCCCTAGTCTGTTCTCTCAGCTCCTCGTCTTTTACACTATAGCACAGCCACATAACAAAAAAGTCGCCTGTGAGGCGACTTTGGAATTTTTTTTGAAGAAAAATGATGTAGGGTGCAGCTATTAAGCCACACCCTTGGGCTTATCTTTTTTTAAGCGTTTTCCAGCTTTTCAATCTGCTCGGAAAGCAAAGGAATCAGCTGCTTCTTGCGGGACACCACGTTCTTTAGGATGAAGATATTTTCCTCGGCACGAGGAATCTCTGCTACCTGCAAGAATTTTTGATCTGCTGCCACCAACATGATACTGGTAAGGTTGATGATGTCTGTTACCATTAAGGCAGAGAAGAGGCAACCTCGGCTGGAACGTACAGATTCCAGAAGCTTAAAGAATTCTTCCTTGCGGTCAAGAACTTCGGAAGGTGAGCTTACTTCAATCTGGCTTACAGTGAACTTGTGGCCCTTCTCGTTGAATTCCTTCATATCCTGCTTTGTCACATCTTCTGCACTGCGACCCTTCAAGCTACTGGAAGCTGTGATAATATCCTGTCCCAAGGTCTGGATATCCAGATTGGTGATGTTGGAAAGATATTCTGCTGTTTCCCGGTCTTCATCGGTGGTGGTGGCAGACTGCAATACCAAGGTGTCGGTGAGGATTCCACACAAGAGAATTGATGCAATTTCCCGTGGAATAGACACGTGGTACTGGCGGTACAAGTTGGTAACGATGGTACAAGTGGCTCCTACTGGCCGGTTGATAAAGGTAATGGGATAGCGGGTAGAAAAACTTCCCAAGCGGTGATGGTCAATTACTTCCCGAATCTTGTAGTTTTCCACTCCTTCTACAGCCTGAGTCAGCTCGTTATGGTCCACAAGGCAAACTTCAATGCAAGGATCATTCAAAAGGTCGCTTTCAGCAATAACTCCCACAATGGTGTTGTTGTCATCAACTACTGGCAGGGTACCTCCTGGTGCATGCTGCAGGATGGGGCGTACCTTCTTGATGGTATCGTTGATATTCAAGGGAGCCAGCTCCTGATTTGCCATGGAAGATACGGGAGAAGAATAGATAATGAGCATGGAGGTGGCAGAGGTGTCGTAGGGGCTAATCAACAGGGACACACCATTCTTTTCTGCCAGCTCCCGAATTCCCTTGTCGGGAGTGTAGCCAGAGGTGATGATAATTGCCCGCACCTTTTCCATGGCGCAGTATTCCTGAATTTCCTTGCGGTCTCCAGTAATAACGATAGTATTTTCTGGGGCATGCATTGCCAGTCGCTTCTTAAAGGTTTCGAACTGGGAGCCTGCCACCAAGGTAAAGCTTTTGAAAAGCTCATCCTCGTTAAAGGTGATAACAGGCTGGGCAGAAAGTGTTTCGCTGATAAGGCCGATGGAGGTGGTGATGGCTGATGATTTTTCAGGATTAACAATTTTCAACACATTTTTTGCAAAGGCACTGTAGTGCAAGAGGGAAACATATTGGTTGTCTTCCTTTACAACGGGAAGCACCTTTCTGTCTCTCTCCTCCATGGCATTTACTGCCTTCCACAAGGAAGTTTCACAATGGACTGTTTCACAATTTGGTGTCATGTAATATTGAACCTTGGGAATCAGGTCTGGAACATACTGGGGGGCAGGAATTGAGAATCTTCCCAGAATATATTCTGTCTGGGGAGAAAGGTTACCTGCACGGGCTGCCACATATTCAGGATTGCCCATAATCTGCTTTAAGCGGGCGTAGGCAGTGGCTGAAATGATTGAATCAGAGTCGGGATTACGATGTCCGATAACGTATACTGTTTTCATTGGGGTGCAAATCTCCTCACTATGATAGTTAAAATCTACAATATTCTAGGATTGTATCATTATTATAATTGTGTAACAAGTACAATTTTTTTATCGTATTGTAAAAAAAAGACTAAATGATTAAAATGGTTTCAAGAGATTAGATGTAGGATTTTGTTACAAGTCAGCCACATCTATTTTGGAGGAAAGTATGAATTACATTTTTTTAGGGCCTCCCGGAGCAGGAAAAGGAACCTTGGCTGCTAAAGTTGCTGTGGAATATGGTATTCCCCACATTTCCACCGGAGATATTTTCCGTGCTGCAATCAAGAACCAAACTCCACTGGGAGTAAAGGTAAAGGCAATTATTGATTCCGGTGCCTTGGTAAGTGATGATTTAACTGTTGAGCTGGTAAAAGATCGCCTGTCTCAAGATGATGTTGCCAATGGCTTTATTTTGGATGGATTTCCCCGAACAATTCCCCAGGCAGAAGCACTGGAAGGAATTGCCAAGGTGGATGCTGTTGTGAACTTTGACATTGCTGACGAAGGTGTAGTGGAGCGACTTTCCGGCCGCCGTGTGTGCAAGGGCTGTGGACAGAATTTCCACGTTGCCTTTATGCCTCCAGCCAAGGAAAATACCTGTGACGCCTGCGGGGCAGAATTGTATACCCGTGACGATGACCAGGTAGAAGCAATTTCCCATCGTCTGGAAGTATATCGCCAGCAGACAGCTCCCCTCATTGACTTCTATCGTGAAAGAGGTTCCATCGTAGACATCGATGCCCGCCCCGCCACAGAAGTTGTTCTGGATCAGTTCCGCGCAAAATTCAAGAAATAAATTTTTTTAGGGGTATGAGCAAAATCCCAGCTGAAACAAAGTCGTTCCAGCTGGGATTTTTTTAGGGAAGGATGCCCCTCTACTGGTCAGGGGTGGTAAGCAATCCCTGTACCACATCTAGTGGGAGCTTGGTACAAATGGCAACTTTTTCTGGAGGATCACCGTAAGAGAGAAACATTTTTGCTGTTTCCAGTGCCTTTTCGTAGGCTCCTTGTTCAATTCCTTGTTGGAGTCCAATTTGGAGGCCATCTTCACGACCTTTATCAAAACCTTCCTCGTAGCCATCATATCGAGCATCAGCTATCTTTAGTGCCAGTGTCATGTAATGTCTCCTTTCGATGGAATTGTTTTTCAGTGTGGTAATTTTGCTGGAAATCTCTTGTGTTAAGGTGGATTCCGCAATACCATCCTGTAGATAATGATAAAATGCCTGTAATTTCTGGTCAAGGGTTGAAAGCTCTGTTGCCTTGGTGTTTAAAAATATTCGGAGAGAACCGTCTTTTAGTTTGAGCTGGTGTTTTGTTTCTTTGCAGGTATATTCAAATGTGTAACGAGGATAATTTCTGTCAAAAGGGTCGAAAGTGCAGATAAAAATGAGGATGTTTTCTGGTAAATCTCGATACTTGGTTCCAGTTGAGGTGGTGCTTACGTCTGCCACGCTTTGATAATAACGACTCCGTTTGGGAAGTTCCTTTTTGTGACCAGTTTGCACCTCTACGTTGATGATTCGGTTTTCATCACGTAAAAACACGTCCATAATGATTCGCATGGAATCTGGGTCGGTTTTATGTTCATCTTGTGCTGAAAGGTAGCGTATCTTTCCAATCCGTATTCCAAGAATCAGTTCTACCACTTGACGACAAATGTGCTCGTCGTGCATCACCCGGGAAAAGATAAAGTCATCGGTAAAGGTTAAGCTTTCCCACTTTTTCTGTAATTCTGCTTCTGTCAGCATATTTCATCTCCAAGCTTTTTTTCTTTACATATAGATTATAGGTTTGGGGGGCAAAAAAAATGCGTTTTTTCCAGAAAAAATCCCATCTTTTTGTGTTTTTATCCAACCCAATCTATCCAGTTCACGAAAAGTATCCCGTAAGATTGAAGCCCCACCCAGCAGCCCCTAGAACCAGCCCCATCTACCCACTTCACAAATAGTAGCCCAAGATTGAAGCCCCCCACCCAGCAGCCCCAGATAAAGTGAAGGGGCTGCCAATGGGCGCCTACCATCGCTTCGCAGGCGGTTTCGCGGGGGCTCAACCGAGACTCGCTAAAATCGCTCAATATATCGCGATTTTCCGGCTTTCAGCCGTCGCTCCCTATCTGAACGCTAGTGAAGCGTAAGGCGAGGGTGGGCTATTGGCAAGCCCCGTCAGTGTAAATGAGGCTGTTGGGATGTGGCTAGGATTCAGTCTCAGGGGGTGATTCTCGAGAACCTTCTTGTTGAATTTTTTCCCCATAAGCCTTACAATAGTAAAATGTTCCGTATTTATGTAGAGCGAAAGCCAGGCTTTCAGAATGAGGCGGAGAGAATCCGCAGTGAGTTGACTGGGTTCTTGGGGATTTCTGGTGTTGCCAGCGTCCGCTATTTGAACAGATACGATATTGACCATCTCGATCCTGAAGTGGCTCATTTGGCCGCTACTCGTATTTTTAGCGAGCCTCAAAGTGATTCCTTTAGCTTTAGACACTTGGACTTGCAGGAAGGAGATCAGGTCATTGTGTGGGAATATCTTCCCGGCCAGTACGACCAGCGCTCTGACTCTGCCCAGCAATGTCTTTCTTTGTTGCAAGCTGGCTTGGAAACCGCCTCTACCGAGCCTGCTCAAGTACGTTGTGCAAAAATGGTAATTCTTCAAGGAGAAATAAGCCTTACTGATATAGAAAAAATCAAGAACTACCTTATTAACCCTGTTGATTCTCGCCTTGCCTCTGAGGAGCTACCAGAAAGTCTGGCTATGAGTGTTTCTGAGCCAGAATCAATTTCCAAAGTAAAAGATTTCTTGTATATGGGTGCAGTTTCTTTAGAGGAATTCCACAAGTCTGCTGGACTGGCTATGGACATGGCAGACTTAACCTTCTTGCAGTCTTATTTCCGCAAGGAAGGCCGCAATCCCACAGAGACAGAAATCCGTGTACTGGACACCTATTGGTCAGACCATTGTCGTCACACCACCTTTAACACCGTGCTTGATTCAGTTACCATCGAAGAAGGCCCCTTCGCCCAGCGGTTCCAAAAGTCCTGGGAAAATTACAAGGATATGCGGCTGGAAATGTACAGTGACGCCACTAATTGTGGTGTCATTCGCAGTGACAAGCCTGTTACCCTCATGGACATGGCCGTTATCGGAGCAAAATATCTTAAAAAGCATGGCAAACTTGATGACATTGAGCTTTCTGCCGAAATTAATGCCTGCTCAATTTACATCGATGTGGAATATACCCATCCTGAGCCACGGACTGAACGCTGGCTTTTGATGTTCAAGAATGAAACTCACAATCACCCCACAGAAATCGAGCCCTTTGGTGGCGCTGCAACCTGTATTGGTGGTGCCATCCGAGATCCCCTTTCTGGCCGCTCTTGGGTATACCAGTCTCTCCGTGTTACTGGTGCTGCAGATCCCACCGTGCCTGTGGAGCGAACTCGTGCAGGAAAGCTGCCCCAGATGAAGCTTACTCGTGAGGCTGCAGCTGGATTTAGCTCCTACGGAAACCAAATCGGTCTTGCTACAGGTCAGGTAGCAGAAATCTATCATCCAGGCTTTGAGGCCAAGCGCATGGAGCTTGGTGCCCTTATTGCCGCCGCTCCTGCTGACATGGTAATGCGAGAGGAGCCTGAATGTGGCGACGTAGTAGTGCTGGTTGGTGGCGGAACTGGTCGTGACGGTATTGGTGGTGCTACTGGTTCTTCTAAGGTTCATACCGTGGAGTCTGTGGTGGAAGCCGCTGCAGAGGTGCAGAAGGGTAATGCCGTGGAAGAGCGCAAAATTCAGCGTTTGTTCCGCAATCCTCAGGTAAGCCGCATGATTCGCCGTTGTAACGACTTTGGTGCCGGTGGTGTAGCTGTTGCTGTAGGTGAATTGGCTCCTGGCTTGGACATTAATCTTGATGCAGTACCAAAGAAATACGAGGGCTTGAACGGAACTGAGCTGGCAATTTCTGAATCCCAGGAGCGAATGGCTCTGGTGGTACGGGAAGGTGATGTGGAGACTTTGATGGCCGCCGCTGCCGCAGAAAACTTGAATGCCGCAGTTATTGCTCGTGTTACTGACACTAATCGCTTGGTTATGAAGTGGCGCGGTCAAACCATCGTAGATATTGATAGAGACTTCCTTGATACAGCTGGTGCAACACGTTCTGCCTCTGCCCTCATTCAGTCTCCCTGTGGAGAATCCTCTCCCTTGGCTCGCCCCTTGGCAACCGTTGTTGACTCCTTTGAAAAGGCTGCTTCCACAGAGGCAGACCCCAACAAGGAGCTGGAACACACAGGTTCCTTTGTAAAGACTGCTCGCAGCTGGCTAGTACGTGCAGTGGAACGTTCTTGGAAAAATCTTATGGCAGATTTGGCATGTTGTAGCCAGCGGGGACTTTCTGAGCGGTTCGACGGTTCCATTGGTGCTGGCACCGTGTTGTTCCCCTTGGGGGGAAAATATCAATCCACCCCAGAAGCTGGAATGGCTGCCCGCATTCCTGTGTTGGATGGTGAGACAAGTACCGTAAGCCTCATGTCCTATGGTTATGACCCACGGGTTGCCCAGTGGAGTCCTTGGCATGGTGGACAGGTTGCAGTCCTTTCATCCTTGGCAAAGATTGCTGCTATGGGTGGAAATCCTGCTTCTTGTCGTTTGAGCTTCCAGGAATATTTTGAGCGGATGGAAAATCCTTCCGCTTGGGGAAAGCCTGCTGCCGCCTTGTTGGGAGCCTTGGAAGCACAAAAGATTTGTGGAACTGCCGCCATTGGTGGAAAAGACAGTATGTCTGGTTCCTTCCAAGAGCTCAAAGTGCCACCTACATTGGTATCCTTTGCTGTGGCTACAGAAAACCAGCAGCGAGTTCGTGGTGGAAGTTTTGTAGCGGCAGGTCACAAGGTTTACTTGATTTCCGTGCCCTACGGTGAAAGCCTCGATCCTGACTTTGAAATCTTCAATAAAAATACTCAGGCCTTGTATCAGCTGGCAGACAAGGTTGTAGCTGCTTATCCTGTTGGTGCTGGTGGTGTTGCAGAAGCTGCAGCAAAAATGGCCTTTGGTAATAAAATCGGTTTGGCCATAAAGGGGACAATTCCCGCAGTGGCTCCTTGCAACGATATTCCCGCTCCAGCAGCAGGTCTTTTTGCTCCTGCTTACGGTTCCATCATTGTGGAGTTGAAGGATAATCTCAGTGCAGAGGATTTGATTGCAGCTGGCTTTGCAGAAAATACCGTTCATGAACTGGGAAAAACGGTGGATTCTCCAGTGGTTTCCGCTGACTTGCCTGGAATCGGTTTTGTTGCCGTTACTCTGGAAGATTTGGAAACATCTTGGGAAGGAACTTTGTCCAAGGTATTCCCACCTGTTTCTGGTGTTCAGCAAAAGCCTCTGCCAGGTTTTGCCACTGGTATCCACGAAAGTCTTCAGCAAGCCCGTGAAAAAGCTCTTGAAGCAGTGGAAGCAGAATCATCTGAGGCTATAACCATTCTCAAGGGAGCAAAGCCTCGGATTTTGTTGCCAGTATTCCCTGGAACAAACTGTGAGTTTGATATGAAACGTGCCTTCCAGTTGGCTGGTGGTGAAGTAAAGGTTCTTGTATTTAGAAACAATACACCTGCCGCCTTGGCTGAGTCTCTTAAGGAGCTGGCTGCAGAAATTGGTCAGGCCCAGATTCTTGCCTTCTCTGGTGGATTCTCCGCTGGTGACGAGCCAGACGGTTCCGGTAAGTTCATTGCTAACGTTATCCGTGAACCTGGAATCAGTAATCAGGTGATGGAGCTGCTGAAAAACCGAGATGGACTTGTTCTTGGTATTTGTAACGGTTTCCAAGCCCTCATTAAAACGGGATTGGTGCCCTACGGAGAGATTCTGGAGCCAGTGCAAACTATGCCCACCTTGACCTACAATACCATCGGTCGCCATATTTCTCGGTTCACTAGAACTCGCCTGGTATCAGCCCTGTCACCTTGGGCTTCCCATCCTTCTGTTTTGGAGGATGTCCTCCACTGGGTACCTATTTCCCACGGAGAAGGTCGTATTATCATCAGCGAGGAACTGGCTCGTGATTTGTTCCGCAAGGGACAAGTCTTTACCCAGTACGTGGATGTTAATGGTGCTGTTGCCGCCAGTGAGCCTGACAATCCCAACGGTTCAGCCTACGCAATTGAAGGCTTGACCAGTCCCGATGGACGAGTTTTGGGTAAGATGGGACATAGCGAGCGAACCATGGGCCCTGATATGCAGAAGGGTACTCCCTTCCTTATGGGTAATGTCACAGGTAACGGTGGCATTGGCAAAAAACAGAGTTCCTGTCAAAATATTTTTGCCGCAGGTGTGTCATATTTCCTGTAAAAGCTATATATTTAATTATGAAGCCCCGAAAAGGGGCTTTTTAGGAGTTTGAAATGAAAAGATTTTTATCTGGTATCGTTGCCTGTTTGACGATGCTTCTCGTTTTTGCTAGTTGTGCTAGTACACCTACAGGTTGGATTTCAGATTATGAGGAAGGTCAGCAACTGGCCAACAAGGAAGGGAAGGATCTCTTCTTGTTCTTCAGCAGTGAAGATACTGATGGGGTAAGCACCCAGCTTCGCAGTTCAATCTTTGACACAGATGCCTTTATTAAGGCTGCTGGCAAGGATTACGTGCTTGTTCACTTGGATTTTTCTGAGTCACGGCTTATGTCCATTCAGGTTCCTGAAGATGCCACAGAGGAGCAGAAGCAGGCTGCAGAAGCTGCAATGCCCCAGTTGGAAAAAGATTTAGGCACTGCCATGAACTTTTCTGTAACAGAAGATGGCCTGCCTGCAATGATTTTGGCTACTGCTCAGGGCTATGTATACGGTGTTGTTGCCTATGATGCCACCGTTACCACTCCAGAGCAATTCATAGCTGTCATCAATGAAAACAGCGAAAATAGAAACAAGATCAAGGCTTTGGTAAAGGCCATTGATTCAAGTACTGGTGTGAAAAAACTGAACGCCATCGATGAGTTGTATGAAGCCACTGACCCAGCATATAACTACTTGTTGTCAGATTTTTATGGTATGGCTGCTGAGTTAGACCCAAACAACGAAAGTGGTAAGCGTGGTAAATACTCTCTTTTGAATGCTTATGCCATAGCAACAGAATCCCTGTACACAGGTGATGCATACGGTGCTATTGCTGCTATGTTGGCTCCCATTGAGGAAGGTTTCTGCAGTCCCGAAGAACAGCAGGAATTGTACTATCAGGCTGCATATTTTTCTTCCCTCATTGGGGATTCTGAAAGTATGATGAATTACTTAACCACTGCATTGGAACTTGCCCCCGAAAGTGAAATGGCTGCTTCAATTCAGATGACTATTGAGGCCTACACTTTGGCAAATGAAAGTGATGGTGTCTCTGCTGAGGGAATGGAATAGTGGATCCAGACTCCATTCCGTCGGAACCTCCTTCGGCAATGCTTGCTGAACAAGGGCTTGTTGCCGAAGGCTTTGTGGGGCTGCTACTGGCTGTAGTAGCCTTCATTATTCTTTCCATGATTTTTTCCTCATCGGAAAGTGCCTTTCTTTCAATCAATAAATTACGCATTCGTTTTCTCCGCTCAAAGAAGAACAAGGGAGCCATCCGTGTCGGGCGATTGCTTGACCAAAAGGAAGGGCTTTTGAATACAATCTTGGTGGGGAACAATATTGTAAACATTGCCATTACCTCCTTGCTTACCTCCTTGGCTCTGAAACTCTTTGGCTCCTCTGGAGTGGGAATTGCCACGGTGGTGTCTACGGTTCTGTTGCTGATTTTTGGTGAAATTACCCCAAAAACCATCGGAAGTCGTCATCCAGAGCCTGTAGCCTTTTTGTTTTCTGGTATCATCTCCTTTTGCATGAAGCTGTTTTCTCCCTTGGTGTTGATTTTTTCTGGAATTTCCCGTGGTGTGGCTGGTTTTTTAGGGATAAAGTCAAATCATAAGTCTGTTTCCTTTACAGAAGATGAAATCAAGAACTTCATCGATGTGGGGGAAGAAGAAGGTGTTCTGGAACAAAGCGAAAAGAAGATGATGCATCGTGTTTTCCGTTTTACGGACTTGGCTGCCAAGGATATCATGGTACCTAGAACACGGATTGTGGCCATAGATCTTACTGCCAGCTATCAATCCATTATCGAATTGGCTCAGCGTTCCAGACTTTCTCGTTTTCCGGTATATCGTCAAAATATTGATGACATTGTGGGGATTTTGTACATCAAGGACATGATGTTTTTTCAGAATCAGGGGGAGAATTTCTTTGTTCAAGACATTATGAGGCCACCGCTGTTCATTGTGGGGTCCAAGAAAATGTCCTCCGTTCAGCAGATGTTGCGAGAAAATCGTCAGAGCTTGGCGGTGGTTATTGACGAATATTCTGGAACAGATGGAATTCTCACCACCGAGGATATTTCCCGAGAGATTTTTGGTACCGTGGGAGATGAATTTTACAAGGCTCGCTTGCCTCAAACCGTGGAACTTGCCCAAGGAGAAGCCCTAGTGGATGGTGCCATTCGTTTGTCTGAGGTGTCGGATACATATGGTTGTTCCTTCCATTCAGAATTCTACGAAACCTTGGCAGGGTATCTCAGCGAAAAACTAGACAAGGTGCCAGAGAATGGAGATAGATATCAGGAGCAGGGGCTGATTTTTACGGTAAAAGAAGCCGATGCCACTCGAATCAGGACAATTCACATAAAAAGGGAGGAGTCATGACAATTTTCTTTACTTCCCTCCTGCTAGTTGCCTTGGTGTCAGCATCTGGTTTTTTTTCCTCCTCGGAAACAGCCTTGCTTTCCATCTCCCGAGTTCAGCTACGACAAATGATAAAGGACAAGATGGTGGGAGCCCGACGGGTGGCCACTTTGAAATCTGATATGGATGGGCTTTTAACTACCATCTTGATTGGAAATAACTTTGTGAACAATCTCGCTTCCTCCGCTGCCACTGCTTTGGCAGTGTCTCTCTTTGGGCAAGGGGGAGTGGGAGCAGCCACTGTGGTTATGACCGTGATTATCATTCTGTTTGGAGAGGTTCTGCCAAAAACGATAGCTACCTTGCATCCCCAGTCCATGGCCTGTCGTGCCTCCTTGCCCTTGTTGGTGTTGCAGAAAGTTATGTTTCCCTTGGTGTGGCTTTTTTCCTGTCTTACCCGTGGCGTTGGTGCTATGGTGGATAAAATCTGGAAGTCAGACACCCCCTTGGTAACGGAAGAAGAATTGAAGGCACTGATTGCCTTGGGAAATGCGGAAGGAACCTTGGAAAATGACGAAAAGGATATGTTGTACAAAATCTTTGAGTTTACGGACTTGAAGGTGCGAGACATAACCCGCCATCGCTCCTTTGTTCAAGGGATTCCCAGCGATGCAAGCTATATGGAAGCGGCAGCAATCTTCAACAAGTGTGGCTATTCTCGAATCCCTGTGTACGATGCAGTGCAGGGGCAGGAAGGCAACAAGGACGAATACGTGGGCTTGCTCCACTACAAGACCTTGTTGTTTTATCAGGGAAATCGGGAGGAAAAGGACTTTGCCCGCCGCTTTATGACAAAGCTCTTGTTTGTACCGGAAACAAAGTCTGCCGTCTCCCTCTTGCACACCTTCAAAACAGATCGAGCAAGCTTTGCGGCGGTGGTGGACGAACATGGAACCACCAGCGGCGTTGTTTCCCTAGACGACATCTTGAATGCGGTAATGGGACGCATGACCGACGAATATAGCCATGAGGTAGCCCCTGAAAAAAGAATCCGCATTTTGTCCGCCACAGATTTCTTGCTGCCAGGGGACTTAAAGCTGGCGGACGTAAACGAGATTTTTAGCTTTCATTGTGAGTCAGAGGAATTCGACACCCTAGGTGGCTGGCTTTTAGAACGATTTGGCTACCTGCCTTCCACGGGAGAAATTTTTCGAGAAGGTTCTCGGATTTTTGTGGTGGAAGATCAAGCTCAACGACGAATCAAGACGGTGCGGCTTAAAATCAAGGCTTAAGACTGAGCTGCAAGTTGCTCCAGTACCTGAGGAACCTGATACACAGAGGGAATTACCAGCTGGGGCAACAAGTCTGGTTCAGAGCGACTGTCCAAGGGATGGGTACGGTTTGCTTCTGAAGGATGCTGCACCAGCACAGCCTGGCCTCCCAAGGCTTGGTAGCCATCGGTATATTTTTTGTGGTCGTCAAAAAAGATGGTTTCTGCAATGCTAAAGCCTGATGAAGCAAGGGCCTTTTGGTAGGCTTCTGGATAGGGCTTTCCTTTAAAACCGTTGCTTTCAATGTCATGGATGCTGGTGAACAAGTCTGCAATGTTAAGGAATTCTAGAACCCGCTGGGCGTGGCACAAAGGTGCATTCGTCAGAATGGTCATGGGAAGATCCAGTGATTGCAGGAAGGGCCGCAGGTTGGGATCAGGATTCAGTTCATTTATTTCTTCTGGAGGATGAACGGCATTAAAATAGGCTGCAATGTCTGTTAGTCCATGTTCAGTTTTAAGCCACTCCAAGGTGGTGCCAAAGAAGGGCAACCGCTGAACCCGCCGTTCCGTAGCCTGCTGAAAATCCAGGTCTAAAAAATCAGCCACAAAGCCAATCATTCTGCGGGTAATGCCTTGGTCAATGGCAGCAGTGGAAGGGTAGAGGGTATTATCTAGGTCAAAAAGCAAGTGTTTGATAGTCATTTTCTTTCCTGTTTGTTTTGCTATAAAATCTATTATACCTTATTTTCGGTCAAAAGATGAGTCAATATTTAGTTCCTGACGATATTTTGCCACAGTTCTTCGGGCAATGGTTATACCTCGTTCCTTAAGTATATCGGTGAGCTTTTGGTCAGATAGAGGTTTTCTGTCATCAGTATGTTCTGCCAGTATTTCTTTCAACAGGAATTTGACGCTTTCTTTGGAATGTTCTGCAATATTTTCTTTCACTTGATTCGAAAAAAAATACTTAATTTCAAAGATGCCCCACTGACACCGTAAATACTTTTCGTTGGCCAAGCGAGAAATAGTTGATTGATGAACTTGGATTCTTTCTGCCATATCCTCCATCTTCAATGGACGAAGAGCCTGAGGGCCAACAAGAAAAAAATCTCGTTGCATTTCCACCAAGGCTTCTGCAGCCTTGTTTAAAGTGTTTTTACGAAAATCCAATGACTGGAGCAGCTCTTGGGCCGATTTCAATGAGTTTTTAATAAATTGTTGCTTGTCCTTAGGAAGCTTTGCATCATTTTCCTTCGCATTTGTAAAGGAGGGAGAAAGAATGATTTTTGGCAGGAGCCTTTGATGGAGTATGACCTTTAAGCAAATATCTCCCTTATCTTCGTACTGTTCTACACTGATTTCTGGATAAATATAGCTATTTTGTATGGCAGAAAATTGTCTGGCCGGCAGGGGATCAAGGCTCTTGATAAAGCTGATAGCTGATTCCACCATACCTGTGGTGATTTTTGCAGGAAGTTGATGGGAGGGGGGCCTGCAGGTCCAGTTTTTTGTGGAGTCTGGTGGCTCTTTGTTTGCGGAGGTAGCTTCTTGCTGCTTCTGTAGTTTTTTGACAATTACAGGAAGCCGTAATCCTTCCAGTAAAGAAAGGTTTCCTGCCAAAAGAAAGAGGACTATTGCAGTGGCATCTTTTCCCAATTTGTTTTCGCCATCCTTGCCTCCAGTGTCGCAGCGAGACAGAGCCTGTACATACAGTGATTCTTCTGATCCACTGGTACAACAGCCCACTGGATCTAGATTTTGGATTTCTGCAAGAACTTGTTTGAGGAGCTTAGGTGTTTCTAGAGGATTGTTTTCATCTAGCAGTGAAATAGGAGCCACTTGGGTAAAGCCACGGCAATTCAAGGTAGAAATAACTCGTTCTGCCAAGGCTAGTTTTTTGACATCCGTTGTCGTCAAAGTAAATTGTTCCCATAAATTCTGCTGGATTCCTTTGGTATTATCTGGTTGACTTACTAAAAACTGCTGAAACTTGGTGGCGGCATCTGGGGAATCTTTTTCGCACAGGGGAATTTCTTCCAGATTTTTCTTTTTTTTTTGCTGGGAAATACCACTAATGTCTAATTGGGCATCTCGGACAATTTCCAGTGCAGGATTGTTCTGGACTTCTTCATAAAGGTTGGCGGTAAGTTCCATGTGATTCATCATGAGAAAATTCACTGACTGAAGCATCTGGGGAGAGAGTTTCATTTGCTGAGTTAATTGTTGATTTTGTGAAAATTCCATGGTAAATCCGCCCATAATCTCCTCCGTAAAGGTTATAGTAGCACAAAAAATCCCTTTTCGGTATACTCGACCTATGAAAAACTTTTCCCCATTCGGTCTTTTTGTTCCAGAAATTTTGTTGCCAAAGAAAGATATTGCCCTTAAGCAGTGGGCAGTGGTAGCTTGTGACCAGTATACCCAAGATAGGGATTACTGGAAGCAGGCTGAGGCGGAAGCAGCTGGTGCGTCTACCTTGCATTTGATTTTACCAGAGGTTTATTTGAATGATCAGGATAAACCCCAGCGGATTGAGCAGATTCGTTGTGCCATGAAAAACTACCTTGCAGAAGGCATTTTTCGTGAGCCCTATGAAGGTTTTATCTATCTGGAGCGAACCACCCAGTATGGTCGTGTACGCAAGGGCCTGATGGTGGCAGTTGATTTGGAAAGTTATGAGTGGAAGCCCTTTTCCAAGGCATTGATTCGTGCCACAGAAGCCACAATTCCAGATCGTATTCCTCCACGAATGGAAATTCGCCGTGGAGCTGACTTGGAATTGCCACACATTATGCTGCTGGTAAATGACAAGGCTGGTGTGCTGGTGGAAGCCTGTGGCAAGGTAGTAAAGTCTGGCTCTGTTGCTCCTCTGTATCAGGGAGATTTGATGATGAATGCTGGCTCCATTGTAGGATACCCTGTGGATGGGGCCCTTCTAGATAGTTGCCACACTGCACTAGAACAGCTGGCGAAGGAGAATACCAGTGCTCCGGGAGATACCTTCCTCTTTGCGGTGGGAGACGGAAACCATAGTCTTGCTACAGCCAAGGCCGTGTGGGATGAATTTAAGGAAAAAGAGCTGGCTGCAGGAAAGAGCCAAGCAGACTTGGAAAATTGTGCCTTGCGATATACCATGGTAGAAATTGTAAACATTTACGATGAAGGTTTAACCTTTGAGCCTATTCATCGAGTACTCTTTGGAGTAGAAGCACCTTCTGTCCTGGAGTTTTGCCACGATAAGTTGGGTGGTGTTATTGAAGGTGTTGCTTCTGCCGAGGAGTTGGCGGGCTTGGTGGAAAATTCCACCAACAATTTTGGTTTTGTCTTTGTGGATGCAGCGGGCAAGCAGCAATTCTATTGTCTTAAAACTGAAATCCAGGAATTGGCCGTAAGTCGATTGCAGCCAGTACTGGATGAATACCTTGCAGGAAAGGCTAGCACAGAAATCGATTACATCCACGGCAGTGATGAGGTGTTCCGCTTGGGTTCCCAAGGTGGTGCCCTGTCGCTTCTGTTGCCTCCTGTAGCAAAGGACAGCTTCTTTGCCACCATTGGTGGAGGTGGCCCTTTGCCACGGAAAAGCTTTTCCATGGGTGAAGCCAGCGAAAAGCGGTTTTATCTAGAAGCGAGAAAGATCTAAAGGCTTTCCAAGATAGAAAGATTTAAATAATTGCTAGCTAGAAAGATTTAGAAGCTTCCTAGCTAGAAAAAATTACTGAAAGAGATTAAATTTACAGCCCAGAGTCGCTCCCACAAACCAGTGGGAGGCTCCACCACTGGAAGTTGGATCAGGGTAATAGTATCGCTCGTTTACATTTTTCATGTAGGTTTGGCCCACAACCACTGGCATATAGTTATAGTCCAGCTTAAAAATAACCCACATCTTGGGTACCACTTGGTAGCCCATTCCAAAGGAAGAGCCAAATCCTAGGTTGCCTTTCATGTTGTAGTCCAAAAATTGCAAGTCTCGCAAAATGTGAGTGTCGTATCCAAAGGCTGCTATGATAGGATGAATGGAACCTTCCATGGTGAAATATAATCGTGGATTGTGGTTGTAGGTAATTCTGAAAATACAATCGATTTGAACAACTTCATGCTCATAACTAATTACATTTCCTGTGAAGTATTTTTTTTCTAAGTCATCTGACCACGGGGTAGTTTCCTGTTGGGTGTCTGGCACGTATTGGCGATATCCGTCATAGGCTGTCATAAAAGTGCTTTGCCAGCTAAATCCCACCAAGGGTGTGAGCTTCAGCTGTTTATTTTCAGAAGAAAACTCCCAGCCAAGAAGGCCCCCCAGAACATAATGGCGGGTGAGATCGTTGTGATGGGTGGAAAAATGAGTCTGATGACCCTTTGTACTGTTCCAGTCATAGTCATTCATTTTGCCCACCCTCATAGGAAATCCAATTTCACCATTGATTTGACTGAGGAAGGCCTTATAACGAAATCCAATTTCCAATTCAGCTACAAGCAAGGAGTTGATGTCCCACTGCAAAAAACTGATCTGTCTTCCACCTGAAGGAGCAAAGTCCACGGGCTTTCCGTAATTATCCGTATTGAAAAGATGTTCTCCAATGGAACCAGCCTTATACCCAAGATTTGGTTGAAAAGAAACTTGAAGTTTAGGTGGAGTACGGAAATCCTGGGCTGAAGCTATAGCTACAAGAAAAAATGTTAACAACAGGCTTACGAGTTTAGGAATTATTGTTGGGGCTATTGTTGGTTTATATTGCATTTTTGAGCACCTATTTTATTCTGCTAGCTACAGTGTTTACTGGACTAAAGGATCTTGGCCGTGAAGCTTTGCCAGCTGTTTGCGAACTGCATCCAAATCCCGTGGATAGGGTGCAGTAAAAGTTATTGCTTCCTGACTTTCTGGATGAGTCAGTGTCAGCTGGTATGCATGAAGTCCTAATCGATTCAGCAAGGGCCGCTCCTCAAAGGGATCTCCTCGCCAGGAGCGCTTGATTTCAGATAGTCTCACTGGCTTTTGATTACCACCATAGAGGGGGTCACACACAATACTCAAGCCATTTTCCCACAAATGGGCACGAATCTGATGGGTGCGGCCAGTGATGGGGCGGGCTTCTATCCAGGTATAGGGAGGACAAATTGCAAGGACAGTAAAATCAGTAACAGAGGGCTTTCCCTGCCGCTTGTGAACAATGGTACGGTGAAAGGCATCTCCATCAGGCAAAAGGCGAGCTTCTTCGTGGTGGGTTTTCCAAGCAGGCCGTCCGTTGATAAGGGCATGGTAAATCTTTTCTACCTGCCGATTCTGAAACTGAAGGGAAACGGCACGATGGGCTTCTTGGGTACGAGCATAAACCACCACACCAGAGGTATCTTTATCAATGCGGTGGAGGGCAAAAAGTCGGCCAAATTCTTTTTCTAGCTCCAAGTCCAATCGGAGAGCTGTGGCATCGTAGCGATCTTGAGCCACCAAAAGGCCAGAACGCTTACTTACTGCCACGAGGGCATCATCACTATACAGTATTTCATAAGGAGTATTTTTCTTCACCAAATCAGTATAGCTGAATGAAAGGGAATTGGGAAGGGCTTTAATCTTGTTCATCTGGTGATGCTGTTTGTTCATTTGAAGCAAGCTATTAAAAAAAGTTTGTTTTTGTAAACCTTTTTAAGAAAAAGTTTATTTATGTAAACTTACTTGCAAGTCCTAAGTGAAAATGACATAATACAAAGATGGTCATCCCTGTGGTGGCCATGGGAGGAACAATGATTGCCCAACGTGTGGAAAATCTCAAGCCCTATCAACCAGGAGAGCAGCCCAAGGACAAGGATTACATCAAGTTGAACGCCAACGAAAGTCCTTATCCACCAGCTCCTGCCGTTGTGGAAGCAGTTTGCCGTCATGCCCAGGAGTCTTCCCAGACCTTGGCCTTGTATGCAGACCCAGATTCCAATCAGCTCCGTGCTGCCATTGCCAGTCATTTGAACCAAACTGGCGGTGTTTTAGCCAACTGTCATGCCTTGAATCAGAGCATTTCTGCTGACATGGTGTTTTGTGGCAATGGCTCTGATGAAGTGCTGTCCTTTGTGTTTTATGCCTTTTTTGACAGTAGCCGTCCCTTGATTCAGCCTGAGCATACCTATAGCTTTTATCCTGTGTATGCTGGTTACTACAATATTCCCCTGAAAAAGATTCCCTTGCATCAGGATTTTTCCTTGGATACAGAGGCCATGATTCAAGCTGCTGTGGAAAATGATTCCAGTCTCATTCTGGCTAATCCCAATGCCCCTTCCAGCCTTGCATTAAGTTTGCAGCAGCTACGGGATTTGTTGTCACGGCTTCCAAAAAATCGTGTTCATGTGGTAGATGAAGCCTATGCTGACTTCGGCTCAGAAAGTGCCCTTTGCTTACTTGCTGAATTCCCCAATCTGGTGGTGGTGCGAACCTTTTCTAAGAGCCTGTCCTTGGCGGGGATGCGTCTTGGTTATGCCGTCGCTAGCCCTGAGCTGATTCAAGTGCTTCATCGTGTTAAGGATTCCTTCAATCACTTCCCCGTGGATGTGCTGGCTCAAAAGGCTGGAGTGGCTGCCTGCCAAAACACCAGTTATTATGTGGAATGCACCAAACAAATTGTGGAGCAGAGGGAGGATTTTATTGCCTTTTTGCGGAATCTGGGCTGGCAGGTTCTGGATTCTTCCACCAACTTTATTTTTACTACAAAGCCCGGAGTCAGTGGCCGTCAAGTTTATCAAACCCTGAAGGAAGCAGGTATTTTGGTACGTCGTTTTGACACTCCCGGAATAGAAGAATATCTACGGATTACGGTAGGTACCGCCCAACAAATGGCCCAACTGAAGGCCGCTTTTCCAAAGGAATAGGAGGAAAAAATGAGATTTTTAGTGCTTTCTGATATGCACGATGATGATGTGTTCATTCACCAGCTGA
Source organism: Treponema sp. (assembly GCA_045630225.1). Lineage (GTDB taxonomy): Bacteria > Spirochaetota > Spirochaetia > Treponematales > Treponemataceae > Treponema_F. Next base: position 35,543 of record JAZQSR010000015.1, read on the forward strand.
AGGATGAGTTCAAAAAGGCTGATGGAGTGCTTTTTGGTGGAGACTTTGCCAAGTATAATTTTCCAGAAACAGCAGAGCCTGCCCTCAAACGATTGATTGATTGCCACGATGCTGTTTACGCCGTGTTGGGAAACTGTGATGAACCAGCTTTTTTACAGCGACTGGAAGAAGAGGATATTTCTGTGCAGGGAAGCATGGTGTTCCGAGATGGCTTGGTATTTGCTGGTAGTGGCGGTGGCTCCAAGTTCACTGGAACCACTCCCAATGAACGTAGCGATGAGGAATTAGTCTCAGACTTTCAGATTATCCGTGACCAGCCTGCCACCAATGGAGCTGCTTCTTGGGATAACATGATCATGATCATGCATAATCCTCCCAAAGACACTGAATGCGACAAAATCACCTCGGGCGTCCATGTTGGTTCTGCTGGTCTTCGGCAGATTATCGAAGAAACAAAACCACTGGCTGTAATTACAGGCCACATCCACGAATCTGCTGGTACCGATAAAATCGGCAACACTGTAATTATGAATCCAGGCTCCTTGGCAGAAGGACGCTACGGTATTCTGGAGGTAGAAAAAAAAGGTAACCAGTGGCAGGTAACGAAGGCCCAGCTAGAAAAGTTGGAAGCCTAAATTTACCGTGAAGTAACGAATCGAAATCCCATGTAATTGTATGATTCGTTGGGGTCGTAGGCGTAGCGGTCTCCGCAATAGAGAAATCCTGTGTAGGGACTCCAGCTACCGCCTCGACTCACCCGCTGGGCTCCCAGTGCGGGGCCTGTGCTAAAGGTTCCGGGACTCAGCTCTTGATAAGAATCATACCAGTCCCAGCAATATTCCAGTACATTGCCACTCATGTCAAAAATTCCCAAGGCATTACCATTGCCAGAGCCAGGAAGGGGATTGGTGCTAAAGGCTGTGGAAAAAGCCCCTGTTTTGCTTGTAGCCCCAGTTGCTCCAGCAGTACCAACAGCCCTGGTGCTGTTGGTATTTCCGTCGTACCAAGCCAATAGCGTGTCAGCCATTTGTGGATCGCTTTCACCCTTTCCGTTTACAGCTCCACTGGTTAAGTCTCCTCGCTGGTAGCCGCTAGATGTTTTCCGGGCTGCATATTCCCATTCAGCTTCTGTTGGCAAGCGGTAACCATTGGCTTTCCAGTCGCACTGAGCTAAATCACAGAGAGCCGTATTGCTGGAATCTCGTAAAACTTCTCCGTTGAAGGTGTAGCAGGGAACTCGACCATTTTTTTCGCTGTAGGCATTACACCACACAATGGCATCGTACCAGTTGATATTTGTTACTGGTTGATATTTTCCTGCTTCCGTAGGATCCTTTCCTCGTCGTCCGTTGGAGCCTTGTTGCCCCGGATTATTAAAAACATAGCCATTTGATTCGGCCCATAGTCGTACCTCATGCCACAAACGATAGGATGTTTCGTAGCGGTTTATTTCAAAGGGGATAATCCATCGGCGTGCAGTGTAGGATTGAGTATCCTCTCCAATAACATACACATCGTAGATAATACCGTTTTCAGTGTCTGGGCCGATAAGCACCATAGAAACATCTTCTGGCAATTGTGGTTTTGCAGGTGGAACATTGGAGGCTTCCCAAATAGGTGGGAGACCAGATGAATTTTGGGCAGTTGCTGAAAAAATCATTATGGCAAGCAATGAAATTGTACAAAAATTGCGTTTCATAAAAGGTACCTCAAGTATAAAATCCCCGTATGAGGACAATGTTACATTTCATCATCGGCATAAAAGAGTTGCATTTGTATATGTGTAGAAAAGAGCTGAAATAAAAGTACTGATTATCGCATTTTTTCCAGTTTTTTTTCCTGGATTTTCATCATGCGAATCATGTGGCGTTCCTTTCTCCGCTGGGCAAAGGTTTTCTTACTTTTCTTTTGGGCACGGCTTGGTTTGTCTTTCAATAGAACCTGTCCCGCTATTACCGCTGTTGCAAGGCAGATAAGGGAGATGGCGATAATCCCCAAGGGGCCGGACTTTGCAAAGGGCAGGGGTACATTCATACCAAAAAAGCTGGTGATAAAGGTGGGTACCATCAAAATCAATGAGATGGTGGTAAGCTTTTTCATGACGATATTCAAGTTGTTGGAAATAACGGAGGCAAAGGCGTCCACCATGTTTGCAAGAATGTTGCTGTAGGTGTCTGTCATTTCGATAGCCTGTCTATTGTCAATTTCCACGTCTTCTAGCCAATCTCTGTCGTCGGAGTCAAAGGTAAGGAAGCGGGTTTTTCTTAGCTTTTCCAGCAACAACTGGTTGCTTTTCAGTGAGGTGGTAAAGAATTCCAAGGATTTTTCTAGGTTCAAAAGCTGAATCAACTCGTTGTTTTTAACGGATTGCTGCAGCTCGTTCTGGATGCTGGTGGACCGTCGGTTGATTTCCTTCAGGTATCGCAGGAACATGGTGTCTGCCCGACTCAAGATTTTTACGATAAAGGCGGGAAAATCCGCTAGATTTAGCCCCTTCATTCTGTTGGTGGCAATATCCTTGAGCATTTCGCAGTCAGTCCAGCAAATGGTGATGATAACTCGATTGTGCACCACAATGCCTAGGGGAGCGGTGAAATAGCTGATGTCGCCAGATGGAACAAAGACAGGGATTCTGGCAATAGTCAGGATGTAGTCATCTTCCCGCTCGATACGAGAAAGTTCGTCAGGGTCAAGAATGTCTAGGATATGTTCTTGTTCGATGTGGTATTCTTCTTCCAGAGTGCGGATATCCTCTCTGGTGACGGAACGAGCATCTACCCAGGTGTTCAGCTGTGGGTCAAGATCTTCTTGCTCCCGCTTCAGGAGCCGTCCATTTTCCTGTTGCCAATATGTAATCATAGTCAAGTCCTTCTAAAGATGGAGTAAGGGAGCTGAATCTGATCCAGCTACATAAGTGATAGTCACAGGTGATACTTCCAGGGTCACTATCCATGTTCTACCTCCTTCCATAATAGAAATACTTGCAACGTAACTATACTGAAAAAAAGAGTGAAAGGCAAGACAAGGGATTATACCCTTGCGAATTGCTGTTGATTAGGTTATAGTGGGATACATGAAGAAAAAAAATTATCTCGTTTTTCTTTTCTGTATTTTTTTGCTGATAACTGGATGTGAAAAACAGCAGGGCTTATCAAGGAATATTGAAGGGGCTCAATTGATTATTCCGATGCCAGTAACAGATAAAGACATGGTTGCTATTCAGCAAGTAGGAAGCTATGTAGAAAGCCAACGAAAAATTGGTGTTCTCTTGGGATATGGATATAACGATGAGGCCTTTGTAGAAGCTGCCTTACAGGAACTTCATAGAACCTTAGGTTTGGCAGAACAGGGTGGAGCTGTTGTTCCATATATTTATCCCCAAGACTTTATGAGGGGAAATTCTCCTCGAATCAGTGCCCTTTCGGAAATGGTAAAGGAAGATGGCGTAATGGGATTGGTGGTTGTGGGGGCTCCAGAAGGAACCCACCGAGCCTTGGCTTCTCTTCAAAATACGGCATTGGATAGGGCCTTGTATCCTATAATTTCCCTTATGCCCCAAGATGATATCCTTGGAATTGAAGCTGGAAGTGACATCGTTATAGAATATGTGCCTGCCAGTGCCAGAGTTTCAGAGGAATTGACGGAAGAAAGTGGCACCTATCAGGAGAATGTTCCCCAATTGATTGCCCGTTCTGCATATTATTTGACCCTTTTGCCTCCCGAGTATTTGGGAGGATTTCAGCAAGACTTAGAGTTATTTGCCCATGCTCGTCAATTGGCAGGTTCTCACTGGGTAGTTTCTCGTTACATTGACCCAGAAACTGGATTGTGTCCCATGAATCACTTCGTAATAGATCGGCGGCAAGGATAGGAACAAGATGAATAGTTTGTGTGTAGAATCTCCTTCCGTCATCGGGTCTCCATCAGATATAAAGTTGCTTGAAAATAAAACTAGTGGGAAAATCTTGGTACTGTCAGATTCTCATGGCGAATCCGAATTGGTGGAAAAAATCATTACGGATTTTGGGCCAGATTGTGATGCCTTGGTATTTTGTGGCGACGGTATGACAGACATTATAGCCTGTTTGGAAGAAGCTTCTCGTAACGAATCTTTGCGGGCCGCAATGCCACCTGTAGTAGTCTGTGCAAAGGGTAACGGAGATCCAGAAAGTTTTTCCTTGGACTTGGAAAGCCAAGAAGATGAAGATGGAAATCCCTTGCCTGTGGCAAAAAAACTAGATGTGTCCCTTTTGGCAAGCTTCCGTTTGGCGGGACGAACGATAATGGTATCCCATGGGCACCGTTATATGGTGGATATGGGAACAGAAGTGCTTCATTCTGTGGCAGAAAATATTGATGCTGACTTGGCTTTTTTTGGTCATACCCACCGTCCTTATCGAGAGGAGATTGGAGCCACTCTTATTTTGAATCCTGGAAGTTGTGCCCAGCCCCGTGGTGGAAATCCTCCCACCGTTGCTGTGGTGAGTTTTCCTGGGAGCACGGAGCGGTATCACACTGAATTTTTTGAAATCAAAAAGACCCTTTTTGGAGGCTGGGATTTTAGTATCTTCCATTAATTCTGGGATTTTTTGAAAAGAGCGTGAAACAGTGGTGAAAAAAAAGGCTTTCAGAAGGGAAATCCTATCTGAAAGCCTTTTTGTTTAGCCGTTTAGTACTTTTCCTAAGAAATCCTTTAATCGAGGATTTTGGGGATTGGTAAAAATTGCTTCTGGACTTCCTTGCTCCAGAATTACCCCATGATCCATAAAGAAGATTCTTGTACCAGCTTCCTGGGCAAAACGCATTTCGTGGGTTACCACTGCCATGGTCATGCCTTCCTTGGCCAAATCCTTAATAACAGATAAAACCTCTCCAACCATTTCTGGGTCCAATGCGGAGGTGGGCTCGTCAAAGAGCATTACCTTTGGCTCCATTGCAAGGGATCGAACAATGGCGATTCGCTGTTTTTGTCCACCGGAAAGTTGGGGTGGATAGTTATGAGCCTTGTCTGCCAGTCCTACTCGCTCCAGCAAAGCAAGGGCCTTTTGGGTGGCCACTTCTTTAGACTGCTTTTTTACCAACATGGGAGCCATGATAATGTTGTCCAACACGGTTTTGTGGGGAAAGAGGTTAAAGTGCTGGAACACCATGCCCATTTCGCTACGGTAAAAGTCAATGTTCTTTTCTCTTTTGCGGCGAGAAATGGACTTGTCTGTAAGATTGTAGCCGTCAAAGATGATGGTGCCAGAATCTGGTTCTTCCAAAAGATTGAGACAACGCAGGAAGGTGGATTTTCCAGAACCAGAAGGCCCAATGATAACCACAACCTCTCCACTATGAATTTCCTCGGTAATTCCTTTTAATACATGGAGTTGACCAAAGCTTTTATCTAGATTTTCTACCCGAATGATGGGCTCTTTCTTGTTATCTGCTGTATTAGTCATGTTTTCTCATTCTCCGTTCAATGTAGGCCAAAAGCTTGGACAGGGGGAAGGTCAGCAGGAAGTACACAACTGCTGCCACCAGCAAGGGCTCAAAGGGCTGGAAGGTATTTCCTCGTACCGTGTTGGCCTTGTACATCAGGTCTGCAATACCAATGATGGACACGATAGAAGATTCCTTGATAACAACAACGAATTCGTTTCCCAAGGAGGGCAGAACGTTTCGCACTGCTTGGGGAATGATGATATTGAAAAGAGTTCTATTGTAAGAAAGACCTAAACTTCGACCAGCTTCCATCTGCCCCTTGTCTATGGATTGGATTCCTCCACGGAAAATTTCGCAGACGTAGGCGGCAGAGTTCAGTCCCATGGTAATGACACCGGACATAAAGTCAGAAAAGTTGATGCCCAAGATTTTTGAAATGAAGGGAACATCGGGAAATCGAATGCCCACAGCTTGCAGTCCATAGTAAATGATGAACAGCTGTACCAAGAGGGGAGTTCCACGGATAAACTCAACGTAGGCAGTTCCAGCAAAACGCACCAGCTTGTTCTTGCTGATTCGGCACATGGCAATACCCAGTCCAATGGCAGTTCCTAGCAATACAGCAATAAGGGCTAATAAAATGGTGTTTTTGGCACCAATGAGATAAAAACTCCAGTAACGGCTTAAAAAGGAAAAATTCAACCTTGTCTCCAGTGGGAAGATAGATAATTCAGTATAGCTTAATTTTTGATTTTTTACAATGAGCCGAAGAAATCGTGATTGCAAGGTAAACTACCATTTTATGGAATGGACAAGTAAAAGGAAATACTATACTATTTCAGGCAGAATCAGTTTACTTTGTCTACGGAAGGTGTTTCAAATGAAAAATATTAAACAAAGATTTTTTTTACTTGTGGTTGTTGTTCTGTCAATTATTGGATTAGGTTATTTTTTTGGATGTAAAACTGAGACAACCTTAGATTTACCACAACAAAAAACTCCTCAGGAGGACACAAAGCCAAATTCTTCTGGCACTACTGAGAAGGATGGTAAAACTGAAATTTCAGATAGATTGGAAGGTGCTGCAAGTAACGAAACAAAGCCAGATTCTCCCAGTGTTTCTGAAAAGGACGATAAAACTGAAATTTCAGATACATTGGAAGGTGCTGCAAGTAACGACAATCCTTCTTCTGATGTGGAAAGTTCTGTTGCTTCTCCTGTAGTCGTTCCTGTTGCACATAAATCTGAATTTTATACAGAACAAACTCCTGTGGTAAGCTTACCCACAATTTCAGATGGAGAAATTCTGGCAATGAAGCAATATAATAGTCCAGATTTAAATCTTGTTAAAAATAATGATGACCTTAAAGCAGCAATTAAGAATCTAAAGTATGTTACTGCTGTTGATGACCAAGGACGCTATAGTACCTGCTGGGCCTATGCCACTGCCGCTGCTCTTGAGGCTGCAATTTTAAAACGGAATCTTGCCCAAGCTGAAACATTAGACTTATCTGAGGTTCTTCTTGTGTATTATCGCTACAATACTGTGCCAACTCCTATTGGCGGGCTCCCAGTTGATGATAGAGCCGATTTAAACTCTAATATGTTTGAAACAGGAGGTTATCCGTCAAATCTCATCAATACGCTCTGTTCTTGGGCTGGTGTAGTGAATGAAAGCACTTATCCAGACATCAACGAGATAACCTTTCGTAATATTGATCGAACAAAAACCTATGCAGAGCAAGTTGCATTGGTAACCACTGCTGGTACCATAACAACACATGCTAGTGAGTGGACACCCAGTGATACTCGTAAGGTAGATGCAGGTGTACTTACAATGAAAAAATATCTTTACACCTATGGAGCCCTTGCAACAGCCTACAATACGAGCGAATCTACAGCATATGAAAACGATGCTGGAATTTATAGTTCTTATACTGGACGTGATTACAGATCAGTAAATCACGCTATTACCATTGTGGGCTGGGATGATGAATTTATGGGGTATAGTGGCTGGTTGCCTCCAAAGCCTGGTGCTTGGTTGGTGAAGAATAGTTATGGAGATGATTTCGGTAATGGAGGATATTTTTGGTTATCCTATTATGATGGAACCATCGCTGATTGGGCTTTTTACTGCGATGTGGCATCTGTAGATGAATACGATAATAATTATCAGTATGATAGTGCTAGTGCCAGCAATGAAATAATCGGTACAGGAAGTGCTTCTGTCCTTCAAACTGCAAATATCTTTACTGCTCAGGGAAATGAAGATTTAAAGGCTGTTCAGTTTGGTCTGCATTATGATAATATGAAGTATAAGATTGATGTGTATCTAGATCCAGAGAAAAATTATCCCACGAGTGGAGAGCATATTACCACTGTACAGGGAGATATACTCCCCGCAGGCCATCATACAATTGTATTGCCCACGCCTGTTCAACTAAAAGAAAATCAATCCTTTGCTGTGGTTGTTACCTATGAGACAGAACCTAATCATTCTCCCACGGCTCTCTATGAGTCTACTGCCAATTCTTTGGCTGGACAGAGTTTTTATCGTTTGGGAACAACTGGTGTGTGGCGGGATCTGCATGATGAAAGAAGGGGAAACCTGCGGCTCAAGGCCTTTACCAAAAACAGGTGATAAGATAAAAGCCTAAAACAACAGTGTGTACAAGGAAGTTTAGTAATGGAACGAAAGGACTTTACGATAGAATCTCAGTTTGATGGCTTGGAAATAAAGGTTGTGGTGATGGAACCAGATGCTGCAATTCGTGGTGTGGTGCAATTTGCCCACGGAATGGCTGAGCACAAGGAGCGGTACTTTGACTTTATGAAGTATCTTGCTGCAGCTGGTTTTGTGACAGTTATCCATGATCATCGAGGCCATGGAGAAAGTCTTCGTTCCCAGGAGGATTTGGGATTTTTTTACGATGGGGCAGGAGTTGCCATTGTAGAGGATATGCACCAGATTCTGCTGGCGGTAAAGGAACTGTATCCACAAAAAACCTATGTTCTTTTTGGCCATAGTATGGGCTCGTTAGCAGCTCGTTGCTATGCAAAGAAATATGATAGTTACTTGAACAAGTTGATTCTCTGTGGCTCTCCTGCCAAAAATCCCCTTGTACCTGTTGCTTTGGGGCTCACCAGCGGAATGGAAAAAATCAAGGGGGAGCGTCACCGAAGCCCACTGCTGCACAAGCTGGCTCTGGGGCCCTACGAAAAGGTGGGAGAATCAGATGTATCTAATAGTTGGTTGTGCTGCAATCGAGAGGTGGTGGATGAATACAATCAAAATCCCCTCTGTGGTTTTAATTTTACCATCAACGGATACAAAAATCTTTTTAATTTATTGAAGGAAACATATTCTTCCAAGGGCTGGAACTGTGAACATCTTGATTTGCCCATTTATTTCATTGCAGGAGCTGAAGATCCTGTAATCGGTGGTCAGCAAGGTTGGCAGGATGCCCAAGATTTTATGACTAGTTTGGGCTACACCAAGGTGGAAGGTTTGCTGTACGAAGGTCTCCGTCACGAAATCTTAAATGAAGAAGACAGGAGCCCCATTTTCTCAGACATCTTGAAGTGGATAATGAGCTAGCCCCCATCTACCCAACAGTATAGCCCGATAAACGAAAGAGTTGGGCAGGGATGGTGGGAGGGGCACCTACCGACGCCGCCCTCTGAACGCCAGTGAAGCGTAAGGTGGCGGTGGGTTCTCCCGCCATCCCTGCCCCTTTCACTTTCAATTTACCCATGCTATACTGTCTCCATGAATAGTTCTGAATACCCACAGTCTTCTGACAAGACTTTGTATATTATCGATTCTTACGGGCTTATTTATCGCTCTTATTATGCTTTTATCAGTCGTCCCCTTACCAACAAGGATGGGGAAAACGTTTCCGCTGTCTTTGGATTTTTCCGTAACCTAAAGGCGGTACTGGACAAGTACAAGCCCCATGGTTTGGTGGCAGCTTTTGATCCCAAGGGGCCTACCTTTCGTCACCAGATGTATGACCAGTACAAGGCAACTCGACAAAAAACTCCAGAGGATCTCCATGCTCAGGTACCAGTGATAGAAGAAATTCTTGTGGCCTTGGGAATTCCCGTGTTGCGTCAAGATGGATTTGAGGCTGATGACGTGATTGCAACCTTGGCAAAGCAGTGCTGTCAGCAGGGGCGGCCTTGTAGAATCCTTTCTGCAGACAAGGACTTGATGCAGCTGGTGGATTGCACCACAGAAATCCTCAAGCCAGATAAGGCTGGTGGCTGGGAAGTGGTGGGAGCTGCTGGTGTGGAGGCAGAGTGGGGTGTTCCACCGGAAGGAATGCTTGATTTGCTTTCATTGATTGGAGATACCGCCGATAATGTGCCAGGTGTGCCAGGAGTTGGTATCAAAACTGCCCTCAAGCTTTTGGGAGAATACGGAAGCTTGGATGGTATTTATCAACATGCAGATGAAATCAAGGGGGCCATTGGCAATAAGATTCGGGATGGCAAGGATTCAGCCTATTTTTCCAAGGATTTGATTGCTCTCCGTTACGATGTGCCACTGGAAGCTTCTATTGATTCTTTTTCCACCGAAAACTTGAATTATCAAGCTGCAGCAGATTTGTTGATGAAGCATGGTGTTCTTGCAGTGGCCAAGCAATATGCCACTGTTGCAGGAGAAGCTTCTGGGGAAAAGAAGGAGGCCGTTGCAGAAGAATCTTCTCAAGATACTGAAACACAAGACTTTAGCCAGGACTTTTCCAGCTTTCGTAAAAATGTTGGCAACTATAGTGCAGTAACTGATGGAGCCCAGCTACAGGAATTTATCGATCAGGTGCTGGCTAGTCCAGAAAAAATTGTAGCCTTTGACTGTGAAACCGACGGCCTTAATAGTCGAGAGGCTGCCTTGGTGGGCTTTTCCCTTTCCTGCCGTTCTGGTGAGGGCTTCTACATTCCCTTGGTGTGTGGCGACGGGCTTTTAGCTGGAAATTTAATCAGTAAAGCAGATGCCCTAGCCCAGCTGCAACGGCTTTTTGGCAACAAGGATTGTACTGTCATCATGCACAACGGAAAGTTTGACTATCAGGTGCTGTGCTGCAACGGACTTCCCCAGCCTCAGTGTTTGATTTGGGATACCATGGTGGCTGCCTGGCTGTTGGAGCCTGAACGTTCCTCCTATTCCTTGGAATCTCTGGCAGCAGGAAAGCTGGGCTTGGAAACCATTTCCTTTGACTCCATTGTTTCAAAGGGTTCTACCTTTGCAGATTTAACCTTGGATCAGGCTGTTCCCTATGCTGCAGAAGATGCAGACCTTACCTGGCAGCTGTATCAGCTTTTTAAGCCTCGTTTGGAGCAGACCAATCTCCTTAAGCTCTTTTTGCAGCTGGAAATGCCTGTGCTTCCTGTGTTGGCCCAAATGGAACTTTGTGGTATTCATATTGAAGGTCATGAATTAGAAGCTTACGGACAAGAACTATCCCAGGAAATTGCTCACATTCAAGCTGAAATCTACGAAATTGTAGGTCACGAGTTCAATATTGCTTCTACAAAGCAGCTTCAGCAGGTGCTTTTTGAGGAACGGGGCTTGCCTACCGGTAAAAAAACAAAGAGTGGCTATTCCACCGACACTAGCGTTCTAGAAACCCTCGCTGCCTTGGATGTGGTGCCACGAAAAATCCTTGAGTTTCGGGCAAAGTCAAAGCTCCTTTCCACCTACGTGGAGACCTTGCCTAAAATGGCTGACAGTCAGGGGCGCATTCACACAAGCTTTATGCAAACAGGAACTGCCACGGGCCGTCTTTCAAGTCGTGATCCCAATCTCCAGAACATTCCTGTTCGAGATGAGGAGGGACGTCGCATTCGTTCGGCCTTTACGTCCAGCTCTGACAAGGTGTTGATTTCTGCTGACTATTCCCAGATTGAGCTGGTGCTTTTGGCCCACCTGTCCCAGGATGAAGGCTTGTGCTCTGCCTTTATGAGTGGCATTGATGTACACAAGGCTACTGCCGCCCTGATTTTTGGAGTGTCTGCCGAGGAGGTAACGGCGGAAATGCGTCGTACTGCAAAAACCATTAACTTTGGTGTTATGTACGGTATGAGTGCCTTCCGTCTTTCTAATGAGCTGGGGATTCCCCGTGGTCAGGCCCAAAGCTTTATCGAAAAATATTTTGCCACCTATGCTGGAATTAGCCAGTTCAAGGAAGCTACAATTTCCCAGGCAGAAGAAAAGGGCTATGTGGAAACTATTATGGGGCGCCGTCGCTACATTCCTGCAATAAATAGTCGCAACAAGCTGGAAAAATCTGGGGCGGAGCGAATTGCTGTAAATACTCCTATTCAAGGTTCTGCTGCAGACATTGTAAAAAAGGCTATGCTGGATGTTACTGCCTTGTTAAAAAAAGAAGGCTGCTCCGCCCAGCTTTTGCTTCAGGTGCACGACGAATTGATTTTTGAATGTCCTAAATCAGAAGCTGAGTCTGCTGCTGCTTTGATTCGGCAAGGAATGGAATCCGTGGTGGAACTGAGAGTTCCCCTTAAAGTTTCTGTGGAAATTGGACCACGATGGGGCGACTTCCACTAAAATCAAGGAGAAGATCATGAGTAAGGCTTGCAATCAAAACAACAATCGGTGGGAAGGGCGCCAGTTGCCTGTTATCTGTGTAACAGGTCCCATGGCTGCAGGAAAAAACCTTGCCTCAGACATACTTGCTTCCAAGGGCTGGGCCTGTGTTGATGCAGACAAGGTGGCTCACCAAGCCCTAGACTTGCTGAAGGATGAGATTGTAGCCTTGCACAGTGAAAAGGCCCAGAAGTTGGGAATCCAGCTGGTGAATCAGGATGGCAGCTTGAATCGGCGGGGCATTGGGGTGCTGGTGTTTGATGATGAGCTTGCACTGCAGCGTCACGAAGCACTAGTGCATCCCATGGTGGAGCGGTTGCTGGAGGATTTTGTGGCGGAGCATCCAGATGAACCTGTGGTAATTAACGCCACGGTTTTGTACAAAACCCACATCCTGAACAAATGCGATGCCATCCTTTTTATTGATGCCCCTATGATACTGCGATTTTTCCGAGCTCGCAATCGAGACCACATGGCTGCAAAGCAAATTCTTTCAAGATTTCGTTCCCAATTCGGTATCTTTGCTAAATATAAAAATTCAAATGCCGATATTTACAGAGTATGGAATCTACGGACTCCGTACATTCTGGAACGTAAACTAGAAAGGATTGTGACAAGATGGAACAAAAGAAAATATTGTGGATTATTGCAAGTGTAGGCATTTTCCTTTTGGTTGTTATGGGGGCTGCACTCATAATCAATCGGCCTACCCAAGGAGTAGAGCCTTCTTTGGCTTCTCTCCAATCTAATAACGATACTTGGGTTATGCCTCCTATAAGTGAACCACCTGTGCACGCAACCGATGCCTTCCAGACTGAAGGTGAATTGGTAGATGGAGAGGTAACAAATAATGCTTTATCTACTCATATAGCTCAGGATTCTACAGTAGATTCCATGACTGTTTATTCTGGTAATACAACGGTATATGGTGTGGCAGAAACAACTACCATCGACTTGAATAGTATTAAGGAAGGGGGGCAGCAGGCTTCTGTTACTGCAAAGAATCAAGCAGGTGCTGCAGCAGTGGCTTCTAAGTCAACTATTTCTGCCAAGGCTCCTGCCAGTGAGGCCACAAAGCCTGTTTCTGGAACAACAAAGCCCATTTCTGGAACAACAAAGGCTGCTACAAGTAATAAGTCTACTACAAGTAATAAGTCTACTACAAGTAGTTCTAACAAGGTACAAGATCAGTATTGGGTTCAGGTAGCATCTGTTACTAATAAAAACAATGCTGAGAATGCTCGGGCTGCCTTGGCTGCAAATAAGATTGAAAGCGAGATTTTTACCCACAAAGCTGATGATGGTCGATTGTATTATCGCTTGCGGGTTGGCCCCTATACCACGAAAACTGAGGCTGAGTATTGGAAGGGACGGATTGCCCTTATTGATGAATTTTCCAACATAGATAGTTTCATTACAAATACAGCTGCAAAAAAATAATTTTATTCTTGCAATTCTAGTACAGATTGATTTGTACTCATAATTTTCTCCTCTTGGGGCTACTCTTGACCGAGTAGCCCCTTTTTTTTAATTTTTTTTCCAAAAAACGTCAAAAATTTGAAGTTCTTGCTAATAATAAATATGTATGAAAAAGAAAAATTTCTCTTATGTGTTGATTTTGACTTGGAGCTTTTGTTTTGTTTTCACGAACCATGAGCTTTTCCCACAGACTTCTTCTGCTAAAACCTCAAAAGTGGAACAAGAAGTTACCAGTACAGGTGGTGGTGGCATGGAATTCAGTCTGCCCTACGGTTATGCTGCCGTTGTTCCTGGGGTGACGGTAAAGGCTTCCCTGCCACTGGAATTGCATCCTTGGGAAAATCCTTCGGCTCAAGATGTGGCGGCGGCCATGAAGTTGTATTGGAGCAATAGATTACAAGTGTACGGTGGAAACTTGAGTTTTGGTGGTCCTACCTCCTTGTTTACCACTGCTGCTCCCACCATGACGGTGAATCCCTTGGCCGCCTTCTCTTTTCCTGCTACTACCGTTTCTGTAGGCTTACCAGGATTTAGTGGAAGTACTGCATCCTATGGTGGTGCTGTGGTGGCTAGTCTTGGAAAGGGGTTTGCCAAGGACAGGATAAGCTTGTGGGCTACAGGTTCCCAGCAGAAGCGTTTTTTTGGTGGACTTGCCCTTCCCTTGAATATTGGTGAAGTTCAACTACAAGTTTCTGCCGCCCTTGGAATTTGGTTTTTGGAAGAACAGCTTCTTGGATTGGACGATAGCTGGTATGAAAATTCCTTACCCTACCATGAGATGTGGCTAAAGGGACTTGCTTTGGAGGGGCGGCTTACGTGGGATTGGATGAGACTCTACGGTGGAGCAGTGGTGACAGAACAACCCTGGGGAGGATTTGGCTACTGGGGAAGAGTGCGATTCGCAATGGATTTTCCCTTCGACTCCTTTCCGCTCCAGGTGCTGGGAGGACTTTCTGGTGGGGTACCAGATTCCATCACTGCAAGTGGTTCTCAGGTACGGGAAAGTTTTCAGTCATATATCAATCCACAGTTTACCTGGGATTTGCGGGAAAAAATTGATGGACTCAAACTCAGATTCGGACTAGGCTTTGGAGCAAATATAAAAAATACTGATGAGATGCGTCCTCAGCTCTTTTCCGACGGTAAGCTCCGTGGTGGAGTGGAGGCATTGTTTCCCCGCTGGCGATTACAGCTAGTGGGGGAGTGGCTTGGGATTCGACTGAGCAATCAATCACTGAAGGCAAGCTTGCGAAGCGAAGAAAAATATGGCGGTACGGCAAAACTCACCTTGAATAAGGTGATTCCTCTCTTTTCGCTGGGGGTGCAGGGGACAGGTCATTATGAAAAAGGTGCTAGCCTTGATAAGGATAAGATTGTAGCATCTGGTAGCGTGTCTTTAACTCCCAAGGTAACGGGAAGAAGCTTAGTGTTTTCCCTTGTTCCAGAGCTGACGGCCTCCACAGAAATGAGTTTTTCTCGGGTGGAAGGTTTTGATTCAGCTGCTACGGAAGCGAAGGCCAGCTGGAACATGAATTTTCCCTTGGTAAAGCTGGGAATCTGGGTGGCGCTGGAATTAAAGCACACCACCCAGTAACTTGTTAAAATTGGGGTTCTACCAAGCAGGCATCAAGTTGGGCAATGATTTTTTCTTGGTCCATATCTTTTCCGATAAACACCATCTTAATCATGCGGTCTCCCACCTTTTCGTCCCAGTTGGCCTTAAAGTCAGGGTCTGCCTCCATGGTTGCCTTGATTTGGGCCTTGGTGCCAGTGGCCATCCAGTCGCCTGTAAAGCCCACGGTGATTTGGCGGCCAGCCTGCTCTAGGATAAAGGCACTCATGTTGTCATCGCTAAGCCAGATAAGCCCCTTGGAGCGGATGACGGTGTGGGGCCAGTTTTCGGCAAACTTGTCCAGCTTGATTCTGTCAAAGGGCTTTCGACGGAAATACACGAAGGTGCTGATGCCGTACTCATCGGTGTGACTGTGTCCAGGAGCGTGATGATGCCCACAACCACAGTGTTCATGGTGATGGTGGTGTCCGCAGTCACACTCTTCATCATGATGATGTCCGCAGGCACACTCTTCATCATGATGATGTCCGCAGTCACAGTTTTCATCATGGTGGTGATGACCACAATCACCATGCTCATGATGATGCTCATGATGATTCTCATGGGCATGACGTTGCTCTTCCTCAAACTTGTTCATGGCCTTGATCCAGCCTGCCGAGGAAATAACCTCTTCAAAGTCAAAGGAATTAGTACCGAGAATAAGGGATAAATCGATTTGGGAACGGGTAGTTTCAATAATCTTTGCCTGGGGCTGTAAAACCTGTACTACATGACGGACTTGCTCCAGCTGCTCTGGAGTCACCAAGTCCACCTTGTTAATCAAAACGATGTTGCAGAACTCGATTTGTTGTACCAGCAGGGCTTCTAGGTCATGTTCCTCCAAACCCTTGTTCAACAATGAATTTCCACCTGCAAACTCTTCCACCATGCGGGCGGCATCAACTACGGCCACAATGGTGTCCAATCGAGCTACCGCAGGAATTTCAGGAAGCTGCTCTTCTTCTTCATCTTCAAAATACTCATTTTGAACTCCCGACAGCAGGTGAATAGTTTCAGCAATGGGCTGGGGTTCACAGACTCCGCTGGCTTCAATCAGAATGTAGTCGAATTTATTCTGCTTGGTGAGACTGATAATTTGTTCCAAAAGGTCTGTTTTCAGGGAACAACAAATACAGCCGTTTTGCAGGGGAACAATACTGTCTTTATCTTCTTCTACAATGCTGGCTCCCTTTGCAATGAGGGACGCGTCAATATTTACTTCACCAATATCGTTGACGATAACAGCCACCTTGTAGCCAGTTTGGTTGTTCAAGATATAATTCATAAGGGTTGTTTTCCCTGCTCCAAGGTAACCGGTCAGCAGGGTTACAGGAATAAGTTTGTCTTTCATGATTCCATAATAGTAAAAAACTAGTGACAGGGCAACAATCGGAAATAGAAAATTTACTCTAGCGAGCATTTCCATTATACTTAAACTATGTGTGAAATGAAGGGTTCTGCAGAATTTCAAGATAAAATGGATTTACGGAAAGAAAAACTCCAAGGCAAGGCAATTAAAGAAGTGGGAATCTTTTGGCCCTATATCCTGATTCCCATCCACCTGATTACCCTCAAGCCGCTGCTTTTTTATCTGAAGACTGTGATTATAGAGTTTTTTTTCCTTCAGTTTAAAGTAAAATGGGGTTGGAAAAAAACTGCCATTGCTCAGGTTGCTGATGTCATTGATGAAGGCATTCCCTTTTTACCAGAAAAAAGTGACACTTATCTTGATTTTATTAACTTTTGGATTCGCTCTTTGAATTTCACCGTTTTGCGATTAGGGCGAAAGAAGGCTCTTCCTCATTTAGCTGGATTTATGGCTGCCATTGGTACAGCCTACCATGAAGCTGCTCGTGTGTATAAAATCAGAATGTCTACGACTCCTCGTCCTCCTGCTGGAAATCACAAGAACATGAAGACAATTCATCGGCTCGATCCCCATCTGCTGTGTGTGCCAAGTCTCCACGTGGGAGTAGTAGTACTGACTCATACATTCTTTACTGCTG
Organism: Treponema sp.; assembly: GCA_045630225.1. Taxonomy (GTDB): domain Bacteria; phylum Spirochaetota; class Spirochaetia; order Treponematales; family Treponemataceae; genus Treponema_F. The sequence goes on from JAZQSR010000015.1 coordinate 52,674, forward strand.
TTTTCCGGCAGGAAGGCTTGTGTCAAAAGGAGCAGGAAGAATACGGAAAAGAGTTGTGGGAAGGTGCCGTGGAAATTGCGGAGACAGTGTTGTATGTCAAGCAACACAGCGTCAACTGTATTCCCGCAGCATTGTACATGATGATCCATCTGCTGAAAGACCAGTTTACCATTCAAGATGCCACCAATTTTATCGACTGTCTCTTTGTGGATTCAAGTCATATCTCAGCCCAACAAGGCCAAGTAATTCGCAATCACATCCACTACATGTTTGAAAGGCTCCTTTTGGAGGGCTGTAACGAAGATGACTGGATTGTACCAGTGTTGCGTTGGCTAGCAAGCCAGCCGGTTACAAAGATTTGAACTATTTTGGGTTGAATCTTAGTTTCTAACTTTTCATATCAGTCTTTTTATGCTATTCTACCATATCTCAAAAGATTTTCCCTGTGACTATCTTTTTGATATACAATCTTTTACCTTATAGTTATAAGGAAAATTCCAAGAAAGGAGGATTTCTTAATGAAATCACGGAAAATCGTAGCGTCAATAGTGGCGTTGCTTGTAATGTTGGTTACCACATTGTGGTTTGTGGGCTGTGAAAATGGAAGTGGTGGTAGTGCTAGTTCCAATGAAAATACCTCAGGGGGGGGGGTAGATAATGAGCCTGTCACGGGTTCAAATGAAAAGACTCTTACATTTAGAGATTATTTGAGTGAAGGCACTTATGATGAGTTAGAGTTTACGCACAAATTTAGAAAAAGTGGTGATACTACCTTACCTTTTTTAAGTAAAAAAGCAATCAAAGTAGGCTTGGAAGATACTGCCCATACTAGAGTCGATGGAAATGGGGATACAGGTGAAGGGTATATGTATAAAAAACCTGTTTTTTCTGGAAATTATTTTATAGGTGAACCAAAGGTTGATGTTATTGAACTTGCTTTGCGGCGTGCAAATTTTATACGAAGACTTGCAGGTATTAACCCTCTGACACTTGATGACGAGACAAGTAAGATGGCTCAGAATGCTGCTTGGATTATGGCAAAAGATAATAAAAGTGGTCATGACATAAATCTTTTTGAGAGAGAGTCTATTTCAGATACTATGTGGAATGGCATCAAAGAGGCATTGAAATGGTCCGCTCTTATTCTACGTCCAAGAGGTGCAGGCGGTGTTGATATTTTCATGGGAGATAATGCGAATCCTGGCTTGGGGCATAGACTTGTAGTGTTAGATACTATCCATTCTAAGAAAGTTGGGTTTGGTGTGGCTTCTGGAAATTCTGGCTTTGGCGCAACAACAATGATGATTAAGCAGGAAGGTGGTCAGGTGCCTGATAATA
>JAZQSR010000016.1:0-8339 GCA_045630225.1 Treponema sp.
AGATAATCCTTGTCAAATCCTCTAGCATTAGAGGAGATGTCCACAAGGCGTTCCAAAAAGAAGTTTGTCATATCAAGATATGTTCCATTTCCCAGGGGAAGTAGGAGTTTTTTTTCAAGGGAAGACACGGTGTTAAAAGAATAATTGTACCAGTACATGGTTTTGTACTGGGAAATATCTAGTTCCAACTCAGAAAGGTTGTCGAAATCAGAATAGACATTGTAATAAAAATCTTTTACCACGGCAGTTTCTCTGATACCTCGCTCTACAGTCACTTCTTTGAAAAAATCTTCATAAACGGGAAAGAGCATGGAAATCTGAGGATCTGTTCTTTCCTGATTAAAGTACAGATAATCAAAAGCACCTTCGAGAATTTCCAGTTCCTGATTGTTCATGTCCTTTAGAGCTGTTTCAAAATCCTCCGTTGTCTGCACCTGGTAGCGGTGGAGAATCTGATGAATCCTGCCACTTTGACTTTGGAATGCCATCTGCTGGCCATCAAAGGGGGAAAGACTTGCCAGCACCAGCAAGAAGGCCAAAAGAGGAAACAAAAAAGTGCGGTAACGGCCTTTCTTAACAAGAGCAACCACCACAAAAACAAAGGAAAAGATCATAAACAGGAGGCTATACCATCGCTGGGCAGTGAGCCCATAGGCTGACACTCTGATTGTCACTGCAAGACACTGAACAGCTAGCAGAGGAAGGAGCAAAAAAACACCAAGACCGCGAAAAATAGCCACGAACTTTTCCTGCTGAAATTCCTCTAGTACAAAGTAAAAGAACATGAACACGGCACAGGCATAGGACACGAACCAGTTTATTAATCCTGAAGGCATATCCTGCAGGACTAAAATCTTTACCAGGTACACATAGAGAACTGCCAGCAACACCAAATACAGGGGAAAGAGCACCCGCAGCATAAAAATCTTGAATCCACGGCCGCTCGAAACTACCACCTCTTTTTTGAACAACAAGGTAACCATCATGGAAAGGGGAACAAAAAAGAAGCCAAAGCCAAAAATACATGACCCGACAATCTCTAAGACTTCCCCTGAAAGGGAAACGATGATTTCCGTTACAGCAAAGAGCACTATTCCAAGACCAGCCATCACCGCACAAGCTGAAAGTAGGCAAAAGCCCACATCCTTTACTAATACAGAAAGAAGATTATTCCCCTTGCGATTTACATAAAAAAAGAGAAAAATAGCAACAAGACAACTACAGGCACCAAAAATCCCAGTATTTGGGGCATACCACAAAAACCGAATCAAAAGCCCAAGCCCAAAGCCTAGGAGACTTACCAGTGCCTCTATCCACCAAATGTTTTTTTCCCGTCTCTCCAGCCACAAAATCGTAATGACACAGGCAAGAAGTGCCAACAAAGAGCTACAAAATAAGTCTAAAACGAGAAGCCTGTTAGTGCCCCCATCCAGTTCCTGCTGCATCCACAATGTTGCCAAAAGAGAAACCACAAAAATAAGGCTGTATAGCACAGGATGCACCTTTACCATTTCCGATGCGGAACGAAACAACTGCTTGAACTTGTTCATGTCTTTAATCTATCATCAAAGGGAATGGGAAACAAGGGGAAAAGTCTTTAGAAAGATGAGCTAGAAGTTAGGATTCTACAGTTTCATTGGTTTCATTTCCTTTTGTAAAACGTCTGTAATATAAACTCAATTTGTTTCCTCTAATCATCCTCAAAAAAAGCCATTGGCAGAATTACTTTTCCAGATAATTTACTTTCTAATGGATGTAGTACAGAGTTTAATCAACTAAACAGTAGTAAAATCCACTTGATTCTTTTTATAGAAACAGTTATACTGTTACTATAGATAGATACAAGGAGTTGCTATGAGCCACGAGATTCCCTACAAGATATATTTAAGTGAAAACGAAATGCCCCAGGCATGGTACAATGTGCGGGCAGATATGAAAACACCCCTATCTCCCCTCATCAATCCCCAAACCCACCAGCCCATGACAGCGGAGGAGTTGGGAAAGGTATTTTGTGATGAGCTGGTAAAGCAGGAGCTAAACGAAAAAGACCGATACATTCCCATTCCTGATGAAATTCTCCAATTCTACCGAATGTATCGCCCTGCACCTCTGACTCGTGCCTACTGTCTGGAAAAAAAACTGGGAACACCAGCAAAAATTTACTATAAGTTTGAGGGAAACAACACCTCTGGAAGCCATAAGCTGAACTCAGCCATTGCTCAGGCCTACTATGCCAAAAAGCAGGGACTGAAGGGTGTCACCACCGAGACAGGAGCTGGACAGTGGGGTACAGCCCTTTCCATGGCCTGTGCCTACCTTGACCTGGACTGCATTGTGTACCAGGTAAAATGCTCCTACGAGCAAAAGCCCTTCCGCCGAGAGGTTATCCGTACCTACGGTGCCCAGGTAATTCCCTCTCCTTCCAATACCACTGCCGTTGGTCGCCAGATTCTTGCAGAATTCCCCGACACCGAGGGAAGCTTAGGCTGTGCCATCTCCGAGGCTGTGGAAACTGCCACCAGCCGTGAAGGCTACCGTTATGTTTTGGGAAGCGTTTTGTCCCAGGTATTGTTGCATCAGTCCATCATCGGTTTGGAGGCAAAGCTAGCCATGGACAAGTTTGGCATTGTGCCTGACATTATCATTGGCTGTGCAGGAGGTGGCTCTAACTTGGGCGGCCTCATTTCACCCTTCATGGGAGAAACATTGCGGGGCGAAAGAGACTACCGATTCATTGCTGTGGAACCAGCTTCTTGTCCCAGTCTGACCCGTGGTGTCTACGCCTACGACTATTGCGACACAGGCCGTGTCTGCCCCATGCAAAAGATGTACACTCTGGGCTCCAGCTTTATGCCAGCTGCAAGCCACTCTGGCGGACTGCGGTACCACGGCATGAGCTCCGTCCTGTCCCAGCTATACCACGAAGGCCACATGGAAGCCCGCTCCTACCAGCAGACAGAAATCTTCCAGGCAGCCCAGCTTTTTGCTCGCACCGAAGGTACCCTTCCCGCCCCAGAAAGTAGCCACGCCATTAAGGCCGCCATTGACGAGGCTCTCAAGTGCAAGGAAACTGGAGAAGAAAAGACCATCCTCTTTGGCCTCACTGGTACTGGCTACTTTGATATGAAGGCCTACGAAGCCTTTAACAACGGCACCATGGGAGACTATGTTCCCACCGACGAGGATATTCGCAAGGGAACCGACGCAATTCCCCGTTTCCCTGGAAATGAGTTTTAGTGAGTTTTAGTGAGGCAGGTTCTCAAGGGGAAGTCTTGGGAACCTGCTTTTAGATTGAAGAAAGTGCCTGCTGAAAAGCCACATAATTTTCTTCTTCCCGTGGCCGACAGAACACTGGAAACTCAATAACCTTAAAGCAATGAGCATATTCCCGTGCCACCTGCACCATGGCCTTGGACACCACCACAGGGTCATTCATAAAGGCCCCGCAACCAAAGGCTCCCAAAATCATCACATCTACCTGCTGTTGCACCGCCATATCAAGGATACGGCCCAGTCGTTTAGTATGAATTTGGAACAAATGTTCTGGACTAATGGCTGGTTCTTCTGCTGCTCCCAAATCCTTCAGCAATTGGCCAAAATAATGGTGGAGATTGGGAGCGGCACAGGAAATTACATCAACGTGATACCAGTCCTTTTCATCAAGGAGCTTGTTTTTAGGACTGTCATCCTTGAACACCGTCACATTTGGAGTGTAAATTAGGTCATCGTTGTGAAGGGAGGAAAGACCATTGCGATGGGGCAAATAGAACTGCTGCCACAAGCGATCCTCATCAAGACAAAAATACAAGGTGGAACAACGACACAAGCTTTCTTCCTGGGTGCTAGAGCCATGCTTCACTCCACCACCAGGATTCATGGCAGAGGCAAAATTCAGAACACAAATTTTGCTATCTACAAACTGAGGATTATAACGATATTTTTGTGCCGCTTCAAAACTTTTCTGACCAATTAGCACCAGTTGGGCAGGCTCCTGAAACCGCCGATTTTCCTTACCACAAGGAAGGGTATCTTGCTCAAGAACAATCTTCTGTCCCTTGCGACTGGCCACAATGCTGTCCATAAGGCTAGGAACATCTCGGCACTTTTCCACCGTGTCCTCAAAAATTATGATATTTTCCTCTTTTCCCATCTTCTTCTCCTGTAGGATTTTTGATGGTCATAATTATACCATAGATTTTTGGGAAAGTGGAAAAATTTATATAAAAAAATACCTCCTCAGTTTACTAAAACCAAGAAGGTGCTTTGCTTTTATGGGGAACAAACTAGTTCCAGAAGTCTGTTTTTTCTTTAATATCAATGGAGGCTGACTTAAATGTAGGATCCATACCAGCCTTTTTCTGGCTTAAATAATCCTTGAGAGCCTTTACCGCAGTTCCAGCCAAAATCATGATGACAGGAATATGAATAATAACCATGGTTCCCTGCAATAAGTCGGCAGTATCCCAAACCAAGCCCATCTGTACAACGGCTCCCAACAATACCAAGAGGCTTGCCACAATGCGGAATCCCAAGAGCACGGTCTTGCTAGGCTCTTTTCTCAACAGATACCGCAAGCAGCCCTCGCAGTAGGAATAGTTTCCAATGAGGGTGGTAAAGGCAAAGAGACTCATGCTAACTGCAATGAAGATGGGACCAAAATTACCCAAGGTAGACTGAAGCGACTGCTGAACGTAGGCAGCACCTGCAATTTCTGCGGTGGGAGTTACATCAGACAAGAGACACATAAAGGCAGTTGCAGAACAAATCAACAAGGTATCAATGAATACAGAAAGCATCTGCACCAAGCCCTGCTTTACTGGATGGGAAACATCTGCAGTAGCGGCGGCATTGGGAGCAGAACCCATACCAGCCTCGTTGGAGTACAAGCCACGTTTGATTCCATACATAAGGCAGGATCCGCTGAATCCTCCGAAAATGGCCTTGAAGTTGAAGGCATCTTCAAACACATTGGCAATCATGGCAGGGAAGCGACCAATGTTCATGATGATGATAATCAAGGACACGGCAATGTAAATCACTCCCATCAAGGGAACCAACAGGCTGGAAACCTTTACCAGATTCCGAGCACCACCCATGATGGAAAAGGCAAAAAGCACCGTCAAGATAACACCAATAAGAAGAGGTGTACTTTCAGGATTGTAGAAGGAGAATCCTGCAAAGGTAGACTGAAGGTTGTAGGAAGCCAAGGCATTATATCCCACTGCATAGGTCAGGATGATGATAACGGCAAAAACCATACCGAGCCAAGGCTGCTTCAGGGCAGATTCCATATAATAGGCTGGTCCACCATAGCTTGTTCCGTCGGGATTACGCTTTTTGTAAATCTGAGCCAAGGTAGATTCCACAAAGGCAGAAGCACCACCGATAATGGCGATAGCCCACATCCAGAAGATGGAACCAACACCACCAAGACAGATGGAGGTAGACACACCGATGATGTTTCCAGTTCCTACACGACTGGCAGTAGACATCATCAAGGCACCAAAGGATGAAATTCCCTTCTCATCCTTTGGCTTTTCCTTTACCACACGAATTGACTCACCGAACAGCTTGAACTGAACGAAGCCTGTCCTGAAAGTCAGGTAAAATCCACCCACAACCAAGAAAAGTGGTACCCAGGGTGAATACAAGAAGTTGCTAATAGCGGAAATTACACCATGTATTGAATTAATAAAGTCCATAATCACCAGTCTATCATATTTTACTTGTCCATGCCACAGGGAAAGGCAACTTGACTCAGAGCCTTGTCCTCCATCACTGCTTGATAAAATCTGTATCCGCCAGCAAAATTATAGGCTTCAAATCCCAATCCTTCCAAAATGCGGGTGGCAATATAACTACGAAGACCACTTTGGCAAATCAGATACACAGGCTTTCCTGCTGGAACCTCCCCAATTCGTTCCCGAAGCTCATCTACAGGAATGTTGGCAAAGCCTTCGATATGGCCTTGACTAAACTCCTTTGGGGTACGAGTATCCAGCAAGGTAATTCCCTTGTTCTGAAGTAGCCCTTCCAAGTCAGACAAATGCCATTGTTTGAGTCCCTTGGAGATGTTATCCACCATAAAGCCTGCCATATTCACTGGGTCTTTGGCAGAGGAATAGGGTGGTGCATAGGCAAGGTCAAGCTCCTTTAAATCTGTAGCCTTCATACCAGCGTGAATTGCAGTGGCCAACACATCGATTCTCTTGTCTACTCCATCGTATCCCACAATCTGGGCTCCCAAAAGACGATAACTGTCCTTTTCAAAGACCACCTTCATGGTCATGATCTTTCCACCAGGATAATAGCCCGCATGACTCATAGGTGAAAGAATCACGGTATCTACGGAAAGCCCAGCCTTCTGTGCCTGCTTTTCGTTAATGCCAGTGGTGGCAGCTGTCATGTCAAAGAGCTTGATAATTGAACTTCCCTGACTTCCATGATAGCGGCTATCTCCACCGCAAATATTATCTGCCACAATGCGTCCCTGCTTGTTGGCAGGTCCAGCCAGAGGAATCAAGGTATCGGTTCCCGTTACAGCATGCTTTACCTGAACTGCATCTCCCACAGCGTAAATATCTTTTATAGAAGTTTCCATTCGATCATTTACGAGAATGCTCCCCTTCATACCGAGGGCAAGGCCAGCATCCTGAGCTAGGTGAGATTCTGGAGTTACGCCAATAGCCAGCACCACCATGTCTCCATGAATAGGATTTCCATCTTTTAGCAACACGGAAATTCCTTCAGCATCCTCTTGAAAGCCTGTTACCGAGGCTCCCAGTGCCAGCTTTATTCCATTTTTTCTCATTTGATTATGGATAAAAGCCGCCATATCAGCATCAAAGGGAGACAAGAGCTGAGAAGGCCGCTGAACAATAGTTACCTCCAGTCCTAGCTCCCGCAGATTTTCTGCTAGCTCCACTCCGATAAATCCTCCGCCTACCATAACAGCGGAGCTCGGTTTGTGCTGGGAAACAAAATCCTTTATGGCAAAGGTATCTTCTACTGTCCGCAGGGTAAAAATCTTCTTGCTGTCCACCCCAGGTAATTCAGGCATTACTGCCTTAGCACCGGGAGAAAGTACAAGCTTGTCGTAGCTCTCCTCAAAGGTTTTTCCAGTGGCCAGATTCCGAACGGAAACAGATTTTTGTTCAGGATGGATTGCCAACACCTCATGCTGTACCTTCATCGTGATACGAAATCGCTTCCAAAAGCTTTCTGGAGTCTGGAGGGTTAAGTCCGCCTTATTCTGAATCACATCACCAATATAATAGGGCAATCCGCAGTTAGCGTAAGAAATAAAGCCAGTTCGTTCAAACACAATAATTTCAGCCTGTTCATCAAGCCTACGAATTCGTGCAGCAGCTGTTGCACCACCAGCCACACCGCCTACAATTACAATTTTCATATCTATCCTCCTTAATTACCTAATATATTGAAAATTTATTTTTCTTTCTGTGATTGTATCACCATATGGTACCACATGGTAACAGCAAAAAAGAACTTGACTCATTCCACTTCATAGATTATACTCAACTTATCAAACTTGGTCAAGTTGACTAACTTGTTAAAATTACAGTTTTCACGTACACCTATTTTGATTCAAGCTACTTCAGGAGACGACAATGTGCAAGATGAATGTTCTCGAAGCAAAAACCAATTTTTCAAAGCTTTTAGCAATGCTAGAAAATCGGGAAGAAGATGAAATTATTATCTGCAAGAATAATAAGGAAATAGCTAAAATTACCCTGATTCCTCAAGTGGATGTGTCCAAACGAATTGGTATTGCCAAGGGACTGTTTACTGTTCCAGACGACATCAACGAAATGGACGATGAGATTGCAGCCATGTTCGAGGGGGACGATGATGACATCCTATTTAGTTGATACCCACATCCTTTTATGGGTATTAGTAGATTCAGAGAAACTTCCAGTCAAAGTGCGGGAAATCATCTGCAATCCAAACCATGAAATTTATTACAGCGTTGCATCCATGTGGGAAGTCGCCATTAAGTACAGCAAAGGCAAGCTCCCCATCTCTGGAGCCATGTTCCTGCATTATTGCGAGCAAGCTGGTTTCAAAAAGCTCCCTGTGGACGAACGCCACGTGCTGGCTCTGGAAAATCTCACCAGACAGGATGGTAGCCCGCCCCACAAGGATCCCTTTGACAAAATCATGCTGGCCCAGGCCAAGGCAGACTCCATGCTGTTCATGACCCACGACCGACAGTTTACCTACTACAATGAACCTTGGGTGGTGATGGTGTAAGCATCATACCATAAAAAAACGAGAACCAACAACAGAAAGCAACTTCTGCCATTGGTTCTCGGTTTTAC
>JAZQSR010000017.1:0-2216 GCA_045630225.1 Treponema sp.
AAGGAGTTGTTACCAGCAGTTGTCTTCCTAAGACCGCTTGGCCTCCGACTTCCCAGCCAGACGGCTCCCCCACTCTCTTAGGGGGCTGCTCCCCCTGGCGATGCCACACCCTTGCGCCCCCAACACAAACAAAAAGCCCAGACCGAAGTCTGGGCTTTTTACTTATGTTGTGGTTAGGGTTGCTGCACGATTACAGAGATTTTATTTTCAGCTCATACAGAGGCTCGTAGTCGCACTCAAGCTGGGCAAAAAACTCCTCAATTGCAGCTTCTGGGTATTCCAAACTGCCAAATTCATCATAAAAATCGGGGAATTCTTCACAAAACTCGTCATAGATAGATGAAATGACTGCATCGGGTTTTCCGAATCCGCCATTTATGGTGTACTCAACCATAAACTGGTAAATATCAGACGTAATTTCAGAATAAATGGAGGAAATCCAAGAATCATCCATTTTTTCGCTGCACCACTCAGCTAATCCACCTAAATCAATGAGGGTGGCCCTTTCTTCTTTTGCATATGCAACACACAGCTTTTTGAACTTAGCATACTCTTCATCGGAAAAGTCTATAGGACAGGTAAAGCTCTCACGAAATGGGTGAGCATAAAAGGAAACGGATATTGCCATAAAAATAACCCCCTATTATTTTACTAGGATACTTCGTTATGCTAACATAATACGGTTTGTTTTTCAATAGCTAATCTGAAACATAAACACCCAGGTCTTTTTTGGTTTTTTGTTCACTCAAATCTGGGCGGACAATAGACAACTAGCAGGTGAATATCTCCGTTTTCCTGGTAATCACACTCAATGCCATAGCTGCCGATTGTGAACCAGGTCGTTTCTTTAACCAGAGGGCGAATGGTCTGGTCTGCAAAACTGACCACACCATACTCGGACGGCGCACCCCAGATGCAAGCATCGTTGACAGCATCCAGGCAGCTTTGGCAAAGCTGGCCCTGGATGGCTGCTGCATCAATGGGTTTCTGTGTGCCTGTTATCTGTACATGGGCATAGCCCCTGTCTGGGCTTGTCATGCAATGCACATAGCAATCGTCACCAGTAAGGCCACAAGATTGCATATACCCAGCTGGTTCCTCAATCAACATTGCTCCATCGTATCTGTTGATTTCCAGCCGCACATATTCAAAGCTGTTCAGATTGATAATGCCAACATTGTCCTCACCCCAATATTGGCCTTGTCCACCGCACAGAAAGCAGGCTTCTTGTGACAGAACAGAGGAATAGGGGGTATGTTCGTACTTTGGTTCAGCAATTTGGGTCGAGCATCCGACCAGAAGCAGAACCAGAACGAAAGGCAGCAGCCTTCTCACATATCCTATCAGCCGCCAGAGTAGCGGTTTGGGCCGTAGCTCAAACACGCACGGCTTCCACTCTCCGCACCCCTCGCAGAAATCGTCTTCCAGCCAAACCTCGCTGGCTGTGTAGTCACTCCCATTCAGTTCGTTAAAGCACTGTAAGCAAAACTCAGCCATAATGCTCCCTCCTGGCGATATAATCAGCTTAATTATAACTCATGGGCGATGAAAGTCAACAATCCCATATCTATGAAACATTCAGAATATCACCCATGGTTGGTACAATTGGGGCATACTAAACCGTATTGGGGGTGTATGCCGTGGGTGATACTGATTTTCTGAAAGAGATGGGCCAGCGGATTATGGTTCGCAGAAAGAGCCTACGCATGACCCAGGAAGAACTGGCCGACAAGCTGGGTGTTTCAGCCCAAATGATTTCCAATCTGGAGTTGGGCAAGAAAGCTATCCGCCCCGAAAACCTTGCAAGGGTCTGTGAGGTTCTGGGCCTTAGTGCTGACTTTGTTCTGACTGGTACCAATACCAAGACTGCCGTGGATGCGGTGGCAGAAAAGCTGGTTCAGTTGACCGCAGAGGAATTGCAGATGGTCAGCGATATGATTGACTATATGAACAAGAAGAAATGAGAAAGCCCAGGTCATTTGACCTGGTCTTTCTTATGCCAAATTTAATAATTTCGTTATGGAAAACTGTACCTCTGTACGCTATAATACAGTTAGACAAACTTGAATTTGCAAAGGAGTGATTACATGAAAAAGAAGATAGCTGTTGTGGCTTCTGTTGCCCTAATTACCCTACTATGTTTCATGGCTATATTCTGGATTGCAATCGAAACCAATCCAGATTTCGCTTTACAGTTTGGGTTAGCAAGTGGCCCT
>JAZQSR010000018.1:0-2878 GCA_045630225.1 Treponema sp.
AACTTAGGCATTTCCAATAATTAAACTTTAGCAGATAATTTTATTTTCGAAAAGCGATACCTAATACACATTACCACAGCCTTACGGGTGTTTTGGGCACCCTCCAGACTGGCAAGCCCATCTTTATGATGGACTTGCAACAAAGGCATTTTGGATGCCTTTGTCAGGATATGTGGACAGCTATCAGTAATGAGCACATATTATTAAAATACAGTTAGCCCCATACTATGAGCAAACCTTCAATGAAATACTTCCGCTCGTAGAAAAATAAAGATTCTTGAAGAGTATTTACGGTGCAAGGATTATTCCTTTGATTACACTCAGCAGCCAAGTCAGGCAATGCTCCGTTACCGAAAGGCCTTTATGCGAAATGACCAGGAGAGATACCAAGCCTTTTGGGATAAGGTGGTAGAACAAAGTAAAATGATTGCTCAGGGAGAAATTGTTCCAGATGAGGATCGGGTGAAACTTAATGCTGGTACGTTATATCCCTCTCAGATTGTGGCTCCTTTTACGGATAGCTTCCAAAAAGCCAACGGAATTCCCAAAGAAATAGCTTTGCCACTGGAAGCAAGCTGGCAAGTACTTGATCGTGGGGTTTTTGACTCAAAAACCATTGTGGTTCGTGATGGGTCTGGTTCAATGTATGGGGGCGGAACAGCTTCTGCAATAAATATTGCAAACTCCTTGGCCTTGCTTTTTGCAGAACAGCTTGGGGGTGCTTACAAGAATAGCTTCATTACCTTCAGTAGGTTTCCCCAATTGATTCAGATTCCAGCTACTGCTGACACCCTGCAGAAAAAGCTCCACCTTATTTCACAGTTTGATGAGGTTGCTAATACGGATATTAGCAAGGTGTATGAGCTTCTTCTGAATGTTGCAAAGGATAGTGCTGTGCCCAAAGAAGAAATGATTGATCGCCTTCTGATTGTTTCTGATATGGAATTTGATTATTGTACTGAGGGCATTTCAACCTTTGCCTATTGGAAGTCCGAGTTCGAAGAGGCTGGCTATAAATTCCCAGAAATCGTTTTCTGGAATGTGGCTGCCAGAAGTATTCACCTCCCAGTTACTCAAAACGAGTTGGGAGTGAAGCTGGTAAGTGGTGCATCTGCAAGCATCTTTGGCAATGTGATTTCAGGAGATTTGAAGGTTATAACTCCTTATGATTTCATGCTCCAGTTGCTGGAACCTTATGGAGCGTTTGATGCAATTGTTGCATGATCGTGTGTCCCTATTTTATTAATTTCACATCCATCTTTCGTTGGGGCTCAAAGTAGGTCTGTGTCTGAGTGCCAGCCTGCTTTGTTTTACTTATGTACACTGTAGGGGTCTCCCTATTGTCTTCTTTGAAGATCATTGTTAGAGTTGGATTTTTTTTCTGATGCCTTGCTGTCGGATCCTACCTCTAGTGACAGCTGGTACAAGCAACCAATGATAAGGGCGACAATCAGGATGCCCACAAATACCTCCAACACGGTTCCAATATTCTCTGCCAGGACAAATACTCCCAAGATAGTCAGAAGTCCTAATCCACCACCGCCACAGATACACCAAAACATACGTCTCCCCTCCAAATAAAAGTCTTAAATTGTCTTTGTAGTATACACCACTTTTGTTGAAATAACAGTAAACAATTTGTTTAAAAATAGCAGATAATACTGAAAGTATGGTAAAATTATGATGTGAAGAATACAAGCTTTCCGCAACAAACACATTTTATTGGAGTTTTGCCTCCTGAGGATTTGAGTCTTACCTTGGAAGATTGCCGTCGCTATATGAGGGAAAACTATGGATGTAAATCAGGTCATGGGACTCCCATTCATGTTACTTTGGTACCACCATTTCATTTGCCAGAAGAATATACCACCCAAGACCTGGTTCAAGCAATGGAGCAGGAAGTATTGCCCTTTGCCAGCAAATTCCGCTTCCAAGCCCATGTAGAAGGTTTTGATGCCTTTGGAGACCGGACAATTTTTGCACGGGTACAACAGAATGATGCTTGGAGGATACTGCGGGATAAGGTACTAGAGACTGTTTTAACAGTTGCTCCCAGATGTACAAAAAAAGACAAGCTGCCCTTTTGTCCTCATTTGACGGTAGCCAATCGTGACATCCCCGCTGGAGCTTCTCTAGGAGCCTTGGAGGTATTGAAGGAGCTGAAGCTTACGGAAGACTTTACTGTGGATAATATTACAATTTTTGAACGGCAAGGAAGTCGATGGATAGAAGCTTGGTCTGGAATGCTTAGTTTGTGATTCAAGAATTGAGAGAACATGATGCAAAAATAGTACTTGCAACTCTTAAATCAATGATGTACGGCACGATAGAGATGTTTGGGATTGTGAGACGAATTTATTTTGGTACAAGGTTAACCCAAGAACTTATAAAATATGGGCTTCCAAATTATAGTACGCCGAGTGCAGCTATAATTCGGAAAAAGGGTCTGATGATTTTACGTTGGAAGAAGAATACTCTGGAAGAATTATTGGACTTGAATATTCAAAAACAGAAACAGAACCTCTATCAATAAAATTTATTGTGTGTGCAATAGACGATTCAATGGAGTTTGTTTCAATGTATCCCTGTGTAAGGGAAGGTGCAATAATTACTCTAAAGATTACGGAAATAGAAGAATGGAGAAACGGGCTTGAAGCATGGATTACTGGTGAACTTATAATGAAGTAAAGATTCCCGCCTTTGTATTGAAATCTAAAGAAAATATGTCTTTAGATACAGCAACACAACTTCAAGGCTATCTTTGGCTTACAGGATATTTAAGCAAATAAATTGGAGGATATATGGCTAAATCTAATAAAACGGGAATACAGAAATTAATTCTTGAATATACCGGTGGGGCAACTATATTGTTTTGTAA
>JAZQSR010000019.1:0-2447 GCA_045630225.1 Treponema sp.
GGCAGAGGTGGCAATGGCAGGCAATAGCTGCACCAGCGTAATGGTTCTAAACACCCGCCAAGGACTTGCACCCAGCAGCAGGGCGGCATCATGCTGGTTACTGGGAAGCTGACTCCAAGCATCAGCACAGGTTTTCATCACCAAGGGAAAATTGTAAAAGCCCTGAGCCAGAACAATCCCCAAGGGAGAATACAAGAAGGAACTGGTGGCAATAGAGTCACCTGCCAGACTCATCACCAGACGGTTCATCACCCCCTGCATCCCCCAGAACATGACATAGCCCAAGGCCACCAGCAAGGGAGGCAGACACAGGGGAATGGCAGAAAGGGAAAGAAGGAATCTTCTTCCAGGAAAGGTTCTGGTGGCGACAAAGAATGACAGGGGAATTCCCACTGCAAGGGACAGGAGGGTAGACAGGAGGGCCAGAGTCAAGGTGCGACCAGCCACCTTCACCACCCAGGGGGAAAAGATGAGGGATATAGCAGAAGCAGAAGCCCCATCACCGGGCAGGAGGGAAAAAAGCCATGCCAGCACAAAAAGTGCCACCAAGCCCAGGAACAATAGTCCCCCGCTAGCTGTGGCCATAGCCTGCAATCCCCGAGAAAAATCCCGCCTAAAACGGCTTTTGCTCAATTTAATTTCCTTCATCCTGCAAATTCCCTTTGTACTCCCCCAGTCCCCTGTGGAAAAGGCTACTGAGCCAGCAAGGCCATCACTTCTTCAACAGCCTTACTGAGGGTTTCATTATCTACAGTAAGGGCCTTTCCAGCTTGAGGAGCAGCCTGATAAGAAGCAGGAAGCTCCACAGCAGGATTTACGGGATACATCCACTGGGTCAAAGGCAGCATTTCTTGAGCCTGTTGTGAAATCAAAAAGTCCAAGAACAAGCGGCCACCTTCAGCATTGGGAGCATCCTTAACTAAGGCAGCCCCTTCAATCTGCAGTGAATGACCTTCTGGGAAGATTAAGGCAGTAAATTGATCTCCTTCATCATATTCAACATGATAGGCAGGACTTGTAGTATAGCTTACAACCAAGGGAGCCTCTCCTGAGGTAAAAAAGCCGTAGCCTGTACTCCAGGAAGGAGCCATGGTCAGGATATTTGGCTTGAGAGCACGCCAATAGTCAAGGTAGTTTTCCCCAAAGACTGCCACTGTCCAGGCTACAAAGCCAAGACCAGGAGTACTGGTGCGGGGATCCATCAGGATAATCTTCTTTTTGTATACCTCTTTGGTAAGGTCTTCCAAGCTCTGGGGAGCTGGAACAGAAGAGTTTTTATTGTAGATGAGAGAAAAATAGCTCCAGTCATAGGGAGTCAAAAGCCAGTCATCGGTAAGCTGCAATTCCTTTGGAACCATGGTGTCAGCCTGGTGGGGCTGGTAGGCTTCCAGCACCTGGGAGCTACGGGCAAGGGTAATCTGGTTATTGTCCACTCCCAGCACCACATCAGCTTGGGGAGCGGATGCTTCCAAAACAGCACGGGAGAGAATCTGTGCTCCGTCCCCCACCACAATCATCCTGCACTTGAGCCCTGTTTTGGCTTCAAAGGCAGCAGCCAGCTGTGGCCCCGGCCCCCATTCCCCTGCAAAGGAGTCATAGGTGTACACCACCACCTCATTGGCTCGATCAATCTTGTCCTGACTTCCAAAGGCTGAAAGAGAACAAACAATACATGTAAATAGGAAAAACGTAAAAAGATGGGTCTTCATACTTCCTCCGCCGGCATTATCCGGATCAGGTTGGGACAGCCCTACGGCCATCCTGCGGGTATATTCTCAGAGAGCGGACATTGTGCCACGCTCACACCCCGGTGATGGATTGACTATAGCAGATTTATCTAGGAATGGCAAGGTGGGAGATAGTGTACAATAAAGTTCGCAAATTGGGGTAGAAAAAAGCCATTGAAAAATCCAGCATGTTGATTACCACACTAACAAAGGGAGATTCTGTTTAACGCAGCATGATGGATTTGTGGCTTTTTTCAGGAACGTAATTGCGACCTAAACTTGACACAATCAACTTGTCCCCCTTTCCAAACAAAAGGCCGTTGTATTTCTGGGATAGCAATTTCATCAGATTTGATGAAGTTTAAGATTTGTTCTACTGTGTAATCGTGTACTGTGTATTTTTCGGACATAGATTTTTCCTATTCTATTATTTCTTTCAATAAAGTTTTAAACATATTCATATATGTTAGTTCTCTTTCTAGAGCTTCGGGAAATTTTTCTTTTTGGGAATCATAAATAATCTTTGCAGCTGCTCCTGTTGATGCAACAGGCAATAGTCTTGCTTTGGGATGTGTCTGAGAAAAAGCGTCAAATTCATCTTGAACTCCTTCCATACCACCAATAAAAATACCTGCTTTATAAACATAATCCTCAATCATGTGTTTTCTCATTTCTTTCAGGCTTTCTGCAATTGTTTCTTTCTTTTTTGTATAAATAACT
>JAZQSR010000020.1:0-5428 GCA_045630225.1 Treponema sp.
AAATGCAGAAAGAATAGGAAAAAAACAGTTGCTTTTTGTGAAAAAAATTCGCATATTTATTATGAGGTATTACCATGTCACAAGAAGATATTTTTCAGGATGATTCCATCGTTATAGATACTGATAACACTACTGAGACACAAGAAGAAAGGACTGAAGTCCCGATTCCAGAAATGGAGGAGGGAGCGGAGGTGGTTTCTGAAGGTGAAGAAGTAATTTCTGAAGCATCTGTTTCCCAAGAAAAGACTGAGGAAAAAGAAGGTGCAGAAAGCTCCAAAGAATCTCCCATGGTGCCTGCTGAACAGGCCCTTTCCAACAAGCTGTATCTGATTCCTGTGTCTGGCCGACCCATTTTCCCAGGAATTTTTACTCCACTGATGATTACCGCCAATGAGGATGCCCGTGTGGCAGAAGAAGCCTACAGTGGAGATGGCCTCATTGGTATTGTAATGCTTAAAAATGATGGAGACGCTCCTACAGCCCAGGACCTACACAAGGTAGGTACGGTGGCTCGCATTATCAAGAAGATAAATCTGCCAGACGGCGGCGTAAATATTTTCATTTCCACCATTAAGCGATTCCGTATTCGCAAGGTGCTGAGTCAGCGGGAGCCTATGGTGGCAGTGGTGGAGTATTTGGAGGATCAGGAGGATGACACCTTTGAGGTAAAGGCCCTGACCCGTGCCCTTTTGAGTGAAATGAAGGAAATTTCCGACAACAATCCCTTGTTCTCCGAGGAAATGCGGCTGAACATGGTGAATATTGACCATCCGGGAAAGATTGCAGATTTTATCACCTCCATCTTGAACATTGAGCGAAATCAACAGCAAAAGATTTTGGAAACCATCAATGTGCGGGAACGAATGGAGCAGGTGCTGGTGTTCATTAAAAAGGAACAGGAGCTGCTGCGGATTCAAAAGAAGATTCAAAATGAGCTAAACGACCGCATTGAAACTCAGCAACGAGAATATTTTTTGAAAGAAGAGCTGAAGGCCATTAAAGAAGAGCTGGGCATTACCACTGACGCCCACAATTCTGACTACCAAAAGCTTAAGGAAAAGCTGGATGCCTTTCAGTTTGAGGGTGAAATTAAGGAAGCCGTGGAAAACGAGCTGGAAAAATTTCAGCTAATGGAAAGCGGTTCTTCAGAATACAATGTGGTTCGCAATTATTTGGAAACTATTGCCGCCTTGCCTTGGCCCCAGGGAGATAAAAAAGATGCTCCTGCAGTTACCTATGACATGGAGGAGGCCAAAAAGGTGCTCCAACAGGATCATTATGGGCTAGAGGATGTGAAAAAACGCATTCTGGAATATCTTGCCGTTCGCAAATTAAAGCAGGACAACAAGGGCTCCATCATTATTTTGGTGGGACCTCCAGGAGTGGGTAAAACTAGCGTGGGCCATTCCATCGCTCGAGCCATGAACAAGCCCTTCTTCCGTTTTTCTGTAGGTGGAATGCGAGATGAGGCTGAAATCAAGGGACACCGTAGAACCTACGTGGGAGCCATGCCAGGTAAAATTATACAGGGATTGAAGATAGTTAAAAGCAGAAGTCCCGTGTTCCTGATTGACGAGGTGGATAAAATGGGCATGAGCCATCAGGGAGACCCAGCCAGTGCCTTGTTGGAGGTGCTGGATCCAGAGCAGAATGTGTCCTTCCGGGATAATTACCTAGACCTGCCCTTTGATGTGTCTGACATCTTCTTCATTCTCACTGCCAATACTCTGGACACCATTCCAGAGCCTCTTTTGGACAGGGCTGAAATTATCACCTTGTCTGGCTATATTGATCAGGAGAAAATGGAGATTGCAAAAAAATACCTGATTCCCAAGACCCTTACTAAAAATGGCTTGAAAAAGACTCAGGTAAAGTTTGACAAGACTGCCTTGAATCTCATTGCCCAAAGCTATGCTCGGGAGTCTGGAGTGCGTCACTTTGAAAAATGCCTGGACAAGATTGCCCGAAAAATTGCCATGGACTTGATTTCTCAACCAGAGGCAGTGGAGCTAGAAGCACGGATTCATGACTTGGAATCCAAGCTCAAAGCTCTTGCTGAGGGAGAAAAGGCTCCAACAGAACAACAAGAAGAAGTTCAAGAACAGCTGGAAGTGCAGGAGGAAGTTCCACAGACACAGCAGGAAGCTTTACAGGAGCAGCAGGATGTGCAGGCTGAGCACGTTGATCAGGCTGATCAGGATAATCAGCAAGAGCAACCTAATCAGAAGGAGCTTCAGCAAGAATTGACCAATGCCCAAAAGGAATTGAAGGCAGTTTTGTCAAAGAGCTACACCGTAGACCAAGAAGCTGCAAAGAAATACCTTGGCACACCTCCTTTTGATGAGGAGGATATTAAAACTGCCTCTGTGGCGGGAACTGCCATCGGTTTGGCCTGGACCAGCATGGGGGGCGACACCCTTTTGATTGAAACTGCGGCCATTCCTGGTAAGGAGGGCTTTAGCTTAACTGGTCAGTTGGGAGACGTAATGAAGGAGTCTGCCGCCATTGCCATGAGCTGGGTTCGTGCCCACGCCTTGGAAAAGGGCATTAAGGATAGCGGCTGGTTCGATTCAAACACCATCCACATCCACGTGCCAGAGGGAGCCACCCCCAAGGATGGACCTTCTGCCGGTATCACCATGACCACAGCTTTGGTATCCTTGCTAACAGGAAAATCCATGAAGGCTGCCACCGCCATGACAGGGGAGCTTTCCCTTACTGGCCGAGTGCTGCCCATTGGTGGCCTGCGGGAAAAAACCGTGGCAGCCAAGCGAAACAAAATCAAGCACATCATCATTCCCAAGGCAAACCTGCGGGACTTGGATGACATTCCAGAAATCGTAAAAAAGGGAGTTACCTTTCATCCCGTTTCACGCATGGATGAGGTGCTGGACTTGGTATTCTAGAATCGCGAGCGGGAGGGGAGGTGCTCCTCTCTCGTGATTTCAAATTACAAATTAGTTTATAGTCTCTCAAATTCATGTTATACTAGCTACATGGGATTAGAAGCTAAGTTATCTGAAAGAGATGTCATTACAAAATTTATTCTTCCTGAAATTGAGCAGGCGGGATGGAATAAGCTGTCTCAAATACGGGAAGAAGTTTCTTTTACTGATGGTAGAATTTTTGTCAAAGGAAAAAAGACAAAACGTGGAAAAGTAAAGCGAGCTGACATAATCCTTTTTTACAAGCCAAATATTCCTGTAGCTGTGTTGGAAGCAAAAGAAAAAAATCATTCCTGCGGGGATGGAATGCAGCAAGCCCTAGAATATGCAAACATACTTGATATTCCTGTGGCAATTAGTTCCAATGGAACAGGCTTTGTAATTCAATATCGAAAGAATTGTGGTCCTTTGGGGATAGATGGAAATCCCACTGTACTAGAAAATAGAGCGCTACGTCAGTTTCCTACACCTCAAGAATTGTGGGAGTGCTATAAAAAATACAATGGAATTGAAACAGAGCAGGCTGAACAAACAGTTCTTTCGTCTTATTTCTTTGATGCAGCAGGAAGGTCTCCTCGATACTATCAAAGAATTGCAATCAACAGGACGGTGGAAGCCATTGCTCGTGGACAAAATAGAATTCTCTTGGTGATGGCAACTGGTACTGGCAAAACCTACACTGCCTTTCAGATTATTTATCGCTTATGGAAAAGCGGCAATAAAAAAAGGATTTTATATCTTGCAGACAGAAATAACTTGATTATCCAGACAAAGAAGGGTGATTTTAAGCATTTTAAAGATAAGCTGACAATTATCAAACAAAAGAAAATAGATAAGTCTTATGAAATATATCTTGCGTTGTATCAAGGACTTACAAATTACGATGAAGAAAATGACGTGTATCAGGAGTTTTCTTCCGATTTTTTTGATTTGATTATTGTAGACGAGTGTCATCGTGGCTCTGTTGATGAAGATAAGGCCTGGCATAAGATTTTGACCTATTTTAGCGGTGCAACTCAAATCGGAATGACTGCAACTCCAAAGGAAACAAAATCTTTGTCAAATATCGAGTATTTTGGTGAACCTGTTTATACCTATTCCCTCAAGCAGGGCATTGACGACGGTTTTCTTGCTCCCTACAAGGTACTGAGAGTGGGTATGAATGTGGATTTAGAAGGATATAGACCAGATAAAGGCAAGACAGATATTCATGGGAATCTTGTGGAGGACAGGCTTTATAACCGAAAGGATTTTGACCGTAATCTCGTAATTGATGAGAGAACAATGTTGGTGGCAAAAAAAGTTATGGAATTCTTGGTAAATTCAAATCCCTATGACAAGACCATTGTATTTTGTGTAGATATTGAACACGCAGAACGGATGCGTCAGGCTCTCTTACTTTTTACTCCACAAGAAATTACTGGTAAAACAGATAAATACATTGTTCGGATTACTGGTGACGATCCTGTGGCAAAGGGCTACCTTGAGTCATTTATAAATCCAGAGGAAAAATTCCCAGTGGTGGCCACAACCTCAAAATTGATGAGTACAGGAACTGATGCCCAAACCTGTAAGGTAATTGTATTGGATGCAAATATCGGTTCCATGACAGAATTCAAACAAATAATTGGCCGTGGAACAAGAATCAACGAGGATTATGGAAAGCACTATTTTACAATAATCGATTTTAGAAGTGTAACAGATAAATTTGCAGACAGTGATTTTGATGGTGAGCCTGTAAAGGTTAAAAATGTTCAGCAGCATGAAGTGCTGACAGAAGAAATATTGGATGGAGAAGCTGGTGAGGAACAAGTAGATCCTGTGACAATGGAGGCTGTTTCCTTTGAAGAGACTGTCTATGCTTTTGAAAATGGAGTATTTGGAGAGTCTTTATTGGGTGAGAAGGATGAAAAATACGGAAAGAGAGAAAAAGTATATATTGCTGGGATTGATGTACGTATCTTAAGCGAGAGACACCAGTTTCTTGATGCAAATGGCAAGCTCATCACGTGTAGTTTAAAAGAATACACAAAAAATGGGATTTTAACTTCTTATCGTTCCTTGGATAATTTTCTTCAGGCATGGAATGATGCGGAAAAGAAGAAGATTATCATAGAAGAATTGGAATCCCTAGGAATAATCTTTGAGGATTTGAAGGAAGAGATAAAATCAGATTTAGACATTTTTGATTTAATTTGTCATATTGCTTGGGATGCTCCTGCCTTAACTAGAAAGGAGCGGGCTGACAATGTACGAAAACGAAATTACTGGACAAAGTATGGGGAGCAGGCTCGTCATGTTTTAAATGCTCTTTTGGACAAATATGCCGAGCGGGGAATAGAGAATATTGAAGACATGAAAATTCTCACTGTTGAACCATTGAAAGATATGGGAACTCCTGCAGAAATCGTAAAAATATTTGGGGGAAAATCCCAATATCTTGCCGCATTAAAAGAGCTGGAAAATGAGATTTATAAGGTAGC
>JAZQSR010000021.1:0-4394 GCA_045630225.1 Treponema sp.
GTGCTTATATGGCACATTTTTATCTGGTTATAACAATAAGTTGTTCGGCAAGCAATTTTTGAAGCTTTGATGGGAAACATGAAATGTATTTCATGTTTCTATCCAAACTCTTAGCGGAGTTTGGAATCGCCAAATAACTGACAGACCGCCATTACACATGAAAGGAGTATAATAAAGAAGAATAGTAAATCTGCAATCCACTACCACTTGGCGGTTGGGGGTGGCTTGCAAATACAGACAAATAGCAATTTGCCTGTAACAACCTCACTGCACGGGTATTACCCATTTTTCTCCACTTGAGGAGAATGAAACCTATCGTCAATGAACGGGGTTTCCATTTAGTCTGTATCTGTTTGGATGCAGAAGAAGTAGTCTGAAATGGGTAAATGCCCGTATTTTTTCACCCGCAAGTGTCGTATGTCGCCATTAAAGATGCCTGTGGGCATCTTTAATGGCGGCATTTTAGCTAAGGGGGTGAATATCATAGCTCGCAATCTTAAATACCAATTTTTAACGTCAATCAACCAACATTTCAAGGAGGGAATGGATAAGCATTCTATGAAGCATGCTGCCGAAATGAACGGAACCCGCATATTTTCCTATGCAGATAGGTCTAATTTGATAGACTTGGCATCTGGCTTCTCGGAATACATGAAGCAAGCATATCCACAAGTTCGGGAGATACGGCAAATCAAACCTGACCACATACAAAGCTTTTTAGCTACAAAAAGCGAAACTGTAACACAGGCAACATTGTCGCAGTATGGCAGTCGGTTTAACAAATTGGAACGACTGGTCAATGATAGTTACAAAAGCTGTAATGTGGACTTTCATAGTGTTGTTGTACCAGCTTCCAAAAAGTGTAGTGGTAAGGTTCGCACACAGATGCTGGCACCGTCGGACTATCAAACCTTGCTGAACAACACAACAAATACCAATCTGCATAATGCTTTGGTACTGTCGTATTGTGCTGGTCTCCGTGCTTCGGAATGTTCAAAAATTAAATCATCGGATTGGCATGCTGCCAGCGGCACTTTGACAATCGTGGACTCAAAAGGCAAGAGGACAAGAGAAGTTAAGGTGCCTCAACAGCATATTCCAGCCGTTAATGCCGTTATGAACTCGTCACAGGGCAGAATATGTAACTGCCAGACAGAGAGTTTGCAGAAGGCATTTCGCCGCCAGCTTACCGCCTGTGGGTTGGCAGATACCTATAAGGAAGGTGCATTCCACATGACAAGGAAAGCCTATGCGACCCAACTTTTTAAGGATTGTAGGCAACAAGGTATGAGTGTTCAAAATTCATTATCTGCGGTCAGCAAGTCTTTGGGGCATGGTGCAAATCGCAATGAGCTGATGAAACAGTATATATGCTGTCCTATTCAATAGCATCAAGATCAGAGGCTTTTGTGCTATCCTGTTCTTCGGGACCTATAAATGTACCATCCTTCTTGGCCTTCTTAATAGCCTTGTTTCTGGTATACACAGACATAAAGGTGTCGTCTGGCATAGGAGAGGGATACATAGCTCTCATTTCGCCCATATCTTTAACGGCACCTCGACCATAAAAATGTGGGTTCAAGCGATATACAGTGTTATATACTCTAATTAAAACTTCTCCGTATACCAGCTCAGTTAATAGATTACTAATAGTGGCTACTTTACAATCCATCGCCTGAGCAATTCGCTTTTTTAACTGTGGGTCAAGTGTGAAAGTCAGGCTGTACTCTTCTGTATTGCTACCTGGTGGTTCAGCATATCGTACATATGGAAGCAAGAACACAAGTAGCCGCATACAGTCCATAGGCATATCTCGCATATAGAACAGACCTGTATGATAGATTTTTACATAGTCCTCTTCGCTACCGATGGTAAATGTGTTGTGGTAGGTTCGGCCAATGATTCTGCCGTCCTCTCTTTCTATATAGCTGGTGCTATGAGTAATTTTTCTTTGGGTTTTTCTTGCCAAAGTAATCAAATCCTTTCTACCTGAAGTGTCAGGTATGGGCATATTACTGGCTTTGAAAAGAAATATAATTTTTTAGTGTTTGATATGCTACAAAATTTTTCTTAGCTCGTGCATTTTTTCTATTGCAATTTTTCTTGACATCGTTAAAATGGTCATACAAACAATCGTGGCAGCAAGTGTGGACACATTTACACTTATGCATTCTTGCAGATAGCCTGTGCATAAAAGGAGCACTATGAGACATCTGTTATCTGCAAGCCTATGGTTTTATGCCAAATATTTTAGAAGAAGGAGGGATGATACCCACCAATCACGAGACCATATTTTTGTATTTTTGATAATACAGGACCACTGCCGCTGTTATAGGGGTGGTATCGTTGTCGTCTGTATTTAGAACATATAAGTATCAATGGCAGAGATTGTGAGTGCATCACTCGTAGTCTCTGCCATTTTTTCGTTTGTCGAGTATGCCGTAATGCTTGTATTTAAAGAAACTTTGTATCGCTGCCGTTTCTTTCGGTGTTTTGGTGGCCAAGTGAAAGGAACTATGTTTTATGGAAAAGTATTTATTAACAGTAGCAGATGTGCAGCAAGCATTAGGACTTGGCAGGGATAAGACTTATCGCCTGTTTCGGCAAAAGAATTTCCCCAGCATTCAAATTGATGGTCGCTTCTTTATTACCAAAAAGGAATTTGAGCATTGGTTGGACAGAATCCAAAAGATTCCCGACAAGAAATATACCATCGACACGATTATTAAGAATTGAGGTATAGATATATGATTGTAAAAATTGAGTTCACCGAAAAAACAAAGTACGAAAAATTCAAGATTACGAAGCGAACGGATGGAAGGTATTACTGCCGTGTTCCCATCAGCTACGAAACAAAAACAGATGGTAAAACAGCATACCAATACAAAGATATATATGGTGTGGATGAAATGGATGTCAAAATCAAACGAGCCGAGTATATAGACAGCCAAATCCAAACCGCAGCCCAGGTACAACTTGTTAGTGAAATGTTTATCACCAAGTTGGAAGAATGGCTGTATGTCCATAAGTATCAAAAAGTTAAAGCCAATTCCTTTGACCGTTTGGAGAATACGGTTGACTTTCAAATCATCCCTGCCCTTGAAGCTCTCAAAATCAAGGACATAAGGCTGGCAGATGTAACCACCCTGCATATTGAGCAGATTATGAAATACAACCTGAACAAAGGTTACTCCTATTCCACTTTGCTAAAGGTTAAACGGCTGCTTGTTTCGTTCTTCTTATGCTATGAACACGAAACACCGCTAAATCCAATGAGGCAATACCAGTTCTATAAAAAGGAGAATGTGATCGCTGCTCAGGCTAATTTACGGGTGCAAAAAGAAGAAGCACTTGCTAAGATAGCCAAACGAAAGGCAGAGATAGAAGTTGACGGAGTAAGCAAAACCTATGTAACTGAGGAAGAAGAACACTTGGCAACGATGAAACTGGAAAGTCAAGTGGACGAAAGCGACATCCATTATTTCAATGCCGAAGAAATCGAAAAGATAAAGGATGCTATATATAATGGGTACACCATCAAGTTTAAATCAAGGAGCGGTAACCTCGTGGAAAGTGCCCGCTATTATCCCAAGCAGGGCAAATATTTCCTTTTTATGATGGCTACTGGTCTCCGCTGCGGCGAAGCCACTGCATTAAAATACAGTGATGTGTCATTTGAGGATCTGACGGTCAATATCTACCAAAATGCCGTAAATGTCAAAAGTCGTGATGCCGATGGCAGAGCCACAGGAAAACGAAGCAGAAACATTGGTTCCGTAAAAACTGCAACCAGTAAGCAGCTTCTTGATGTTAGTCCGTATGCAATTGAGATACTGAAAGAGCTTAAAGCAGAGGAACCAGACGGCTATGACGGCTACATTGTCCACAATGACAATTTCCAAGCCATCAGCAGTAAAACCCTATGGCAGCGGTTTAACAAGCTGTTAAAGGGAGCAGGGGTTGAGTGTTGCGGCCTGCATTCGCTGAGACATACTTTTGCAACTATCCTCTACGAAATGACAGACGGAGATATTAAGTTTGTATCTACCCAAGTGCGGCATAATGACACTGGCTTCACCGCCAAAACCTATGTCCATCAATCTAAAAGCAGAGCCAAAGATGTACTTAACAATTTCAAGTTATAAGAGAAGCGCCCCGAAAAGGGCGCTTCTCTTCTTTTGCAAAGCTGACACAAATTTGACACAAAAAACTGCTATAAACCAGTAAAAGTCAGTAAATATCGGGACAGCTTGGAAAGTGGGCAAAAACAAAAAGTTCCGAAATCCACTGAAAAACCAGTAAATCTCGGAACTTATTGGCAGGGGCACTAGGACTTGAACCCAGAGCCTACGGTTTTGGAGACCGCCGCTCTACCAATTGAGCTATACCCCTAT
>JAZQSR010000022.1:0-6860 GCA_045630225.1 Treponema sp.
CACGTTTTGTAACTACATATACCAAGCCATCTTGTACATTGGCAGGTAATTGTATTTTAATTTCATTAGATGTCCAAGAAAGATATGACGAGGAGGTAAGACTACTTCCTCCAATTTCTACAAAACTAGTAGCTCTTTCATTGCCAAAACCGCTCCCCTTAATAGTCATGATACTACCAGGAGAGCCAATTTGTGGTGAAATTGAGTCCACTTCTGGTTCTTTATCAGCAGAACCTCCAAAGAACAGGGCAGAAATTATAACCGCTAACAGAAGGAGAGAGCCATAACAAGCAACTCTAAAAAGAGGATACTTTCTAGCATAGTAAAGAAAAGGAAAACTCACCTTTATTCGCCTGAAATTGTAATGTACATCTGAATTGGAACAGTTGTCTTTCCTTGCAGGGGAATTGAGTTCAAATCAGACAAGGTCATCTTGATAGAAACTTCCTGATTAGTATTAAAAGATGGTCTAAAAATATCTACTGGTGAAATGATTTCATCTGAAGATAATGATACGGTCTGAATATGGTTCAAAGATTCTTCTGCAATGATGGAATCTCGGAAGAAGGCCGACTTTTGGTAGTTTACAGAAGGCGCAACGGAAAGATTTCCTGTTAAGGCACTGGCAGCAATACTAATGGGACGTTCCTGGCTTGTAACAGGAGCAAGGGTACTTGTCTTTGTAGGTAAAACAAGGGCCAAGGCCAAGGCTGCTGCAGCTACTGTGGGAACAACCCAAGTAAATCGCTTGATATTTTGTGGCTGAATATTCTGCACCGTTTTTTGATAATGAAGTTTTGTCTGTAATCGAGCAAAACTGTCTTCCATGTCCTGTTGCGATAATTGGATGGAATTTGCATCTTCCTTTAAAGATGTACTTAAAGCTTGGAGTTTCAAAAAATCATCTCGACAAGACTGACAACTTGTTAAATGACTTTCATAATCCAAGACATATTTTTGAGGCAATTCTCCATCCAGATACACTGAATGCATATCTTGTTCAGGGCATGTAGACATCATCTTCTCCTATGAGTTTTGCTAATTGTTCTCGAGCTCTGAAAACACGGACCTTTACATTTCCTTCCGTAATTCCTAGCACTCGGCCAATCTCCTTATAATTCAATTCGGCATATTCCCGTAAAATGAGTACCATCCTAAGATTTTCTGGTAGCTTGTCCAAGGCTTCCTTTGTCTTTTTTTGAGTTTCTTTCTTCAGCAGTTCTGTCTCTCCAGAATCCTGCTTACGATGATCCTCATACAAGACTTTTTCATAGGCCTTTCGTTCCCGCCCCTTCCGCTTTACATAATTGAGGGAGGCGTTTTTTACCACCCGAATCAACCAGTATTTGGCATCATTGAGGGAGGGAAAGACAATGGCCTTTTCATTCATCTTTATAAGAGAGTCATGGACAATATCCTCTGCAACTTCCTCATCGTTTACAATACGATAAGCAACCTTGTAGAGCATTTGCATTGCACCATCATATATCTTTCTGAAATCACTGGGATTGGCAGCGTTTAAACTGCCACCAGCGTTTCCATCTGAAAAACCAAACAATTAAAACTCCTCTTTGTTACACCCTCTATGAAAAAAGTATGAAAAAAACTAGATTTTTACACTCTCTTCCACTGAGGTCCCTGAGGAGTATCGATAATCTGGATTCCCCGCTCTTGCAGTTCTTGACGAATGGCATCGGCCCGGGCAAAATCCTTGGCCTTCTTGGCAACAGTTCGTTCATCCACCAGAGCTTGAATTTCCAAATCCTCTGGAGTCATTTCAGCTGGAGTAGCAGATTCTGCAGCCTTTTTTTCCTGATATAGGGCGGAAGCTCCCTCCAAGAGGCTCAAAGAAAGCACTCCATCCATGATTCCCACCAAAGACAGGATTTCCTCAGCAGAAAGGGAGGTATCCTTAATGGCAGTCTGCAAGGCAGAAAGTGCCTGAGGTGTAGCTAGGTCATTTTCCAAGGCTGTAGTAAATTTATCAAGATATTCTTGTCCCTTGGCAGAAATTGCAACGGCACCCTTTTCAGGAAGCTTTCCTTCGTTTTGTGCCAATACCTTTTCTACTCGCTGAAGCAGGGCTTTTCGGGCGTTCTTTGCACCCTCCATGGCGGTCCAAGAGAAGGCCACCTGGCTTCGGTAATGAGCTCCCAATAGGAAGAAGC
Source organism: Treponema sp. (assembly GCA_045630225.1). Classification (GTDB taxonomy): domain Bacteria; phylum Spirochaetota; class Spirochaetia; order Treponematales; family Treponemataceae; genus Treponema_F. The sequence goes on from JAZQSR010000022.1 coordinate 2,169, forward strand.
GATAATCCAAGGGGTGGAAGCCCTTGTCCACCAAGCTCTGGAGGGTCAAGAAGTTGCCTGATGACTTTGACATCTTGCCAGCTTCCTGGTCTTCCTGGCCCTTTTCCTTTGCAATCACCAAGAATTCGTTGTGAAGCCAGTAATTGACCCATCGTTTTCCAGTAGCTCCCTCGGACTGGGCAATTTCGTTTGTATGGTGCACAGGAATGTGATCAATTCCACCAGTGTGGATGTCAATTTGCTCTCCCAAATACTTCATGCTCATGGCAGAACATTCAATGTGCCAACCAGGATAACCACGACCCCAAGGTGAATCCCACACAAGGGCATGGTTCTCGAACTTGCTCTTTGTAAACCACAGAACAAAGTCCTGGGGATTTTTCTTGTTTTGATCCACATCAATTCGTGCTCCAGCCTTCAAATCATCGAGATTTAGGCAGGCTAGCTTTCCGTAATCAGGGAAGGTGGAGACGTCATAGTACAGGTTTCCGCCGGACATGTAGGTGTGTCCCTTTTCTTCCAGCCGCTTGATAAGGTCAATCATGTCTTGAACATGCTCGGTGGCCTTGCAAACAATGTCGGGACGGCGGATGTTCAGTCGGTCTATGTCGTTAAAAAAGGCATCGGTGTAAAACTGGGCAATTTCCAAAACAGACTGGTTCCGCTGCTTTGCAGTTTTTACCATTTTGTCTTCACCCTCGTCATCATCACCGGAAAGGTGACCAATGTCAGTGATGTTCATGACGTGAGTAATGTCGTAGTTCAAGTAACTGAGGGTTTTGTCTAGAATGTCTAGAAAAACATAGGCTCGCAAATTGCCAATATGGGCGTAATTGTATACAGTTGGTCCGCAACCGTAAAAACCAGCCTTGCCAGAATGAATCGGAACGAATTCTTCCATCTTTCGTCCCATGGTATTATATAATCGTAAAGCCATAAGCCCTCGCTTTTTCTCCTAAATTAAAGTATAATAATGTAACAACTATAGGATATAGAGCAGTTACCATGTATAATGTACGGAAAATAGAAGAAAATATCAATATGCGGGGTGATTTCCAAGGGACTTTTTTGTATGACCAAGAATTAGCTCCCAGAACAACCTTTAAAGTTGGAGGTAAGGCCCAGATTTTGGTGGAGCCTGCCACGGTGGACTCTTTTTTGATGGTATTAGAATCCCTGAAATCATTGAAGCTTCCGCACTTGATTTTGGGAGGTTGCTCCAATGTGGTGGTTCCCGATGAAGGAATTGACTATCCCATCCTTTCTACGACTCAGTTAAAATCTCTTTCCATATCTCCAGATAAAACTTTGCTCCATTGTGGTGCAGGGTGCAGTTGGCAGCAGATTATTGATTTTTGTCTGGAACAGCGGCTTGGAGGATTGGAAAATTTTGCCGGTCTTCCAGGAACTCTTGGTGGAGCGACTTTTATGAATGCCCGCTGTTATGATGCTTCTGTTTCAGATGTTATTGTACAGGTGGATTATGGGCAGCTGACACAAAATGAGGCTAGACAATGGAATGCTTCCTTACAAACCTACAAAATGGATGTTGCTGACTGGGACTACAAGGTATCGCCCTTTCAAAAGCAGCTGGTGGATTGTCCCGTCCTTGCAGTGACTTTAAAAGTGCGACCTCTTGATGACGCTGAAGTTCAGCAGATGAAGCAAAAGGCCCAGTCCTTTGTGGCGGATCGACAGCAGAAGGGGCATTTTTCCTATCCTTCCGCTGGTAGTGTCTTTAAGAATAATCGGGAATTCGGTAAGCCTTCTGGTAAGATTATCGATGAAGCTGGTTTGCGTGGTTTGGAAGTAGGGGGAGCCCAGGTTGCTCCTTGGCACGGAAATTTCATCATCAATAGGGGAAATGCCAGTGCTAGTGATATTCAGCAGTTGGTACAGCAGGTGCAGCAACAAGTGCATGAAAAAACTGGTTTTTATCTTGAACCTGAGATAATTTTTTTGACGAGGTCTATAAAACCTTGATAAAAACCGATAATCAATTAAGGAAAATAACCGAGTTGATTGACAAATGCTCTTTTTAGTCTTTATACTGTATAATAGTAAAATGGGGGACAGTCCATGTTGCAACTTTCGTTAGTAAATTTTAGTAAGAATTCGTATCTCCTCGTTGAAGGTAAGTCCAACAGTGATAGATTTTATATTATTAGAACAGGACACGTAACCTGTATTCGTTCTCGTGAAGGAGGCTCTTCTGTTCGGCTTGGGCCAGGTGATTTTGTAGGTGTTGTGCCTTGTATGTCTGGTCTTGTTCAGTATGAAACTGTCATTGCAGAAACTGATGTTGTAGCTATTGCCGTTAGAAAAGATCAGTATCCTGATTTGATTCAAAGCAATGCTGCCGTTGCATTGAAAACAATTCGTACCTTTGCTCTTAAAATGCGTACCATGAACGAGCAGTTGACTCAGCTTGCCCTGAAGAATATTTCTGTGGAATCTCCTGAGCAGATGTTCTTTGTGGCTAGTTATTATGATAAGATTGGTTGTTTTGATCCTGCTGTTTTTGCCTACTATCAATATATAAAAGATTGCCCAAGTGGCCTTAATGTTGAGGTGGCTAAAAAGCGTTTTACCCGTCTTAAAGCTCATTCAAAGGCTGTCTATTTTGAACCAACTGAGGAAACCATCAGAACATATCCCAAGGGAACCATGATTTTTTCAGAGTGCCAGAATGGTCAGGACATGTTCATTATTCAGGAAGGTCAGGTTAAAATCACAAAGATTGTTAACAATACAGAGGTAATTCTTGCAGTGCTGAAAAAGGGTGACTTCTTTGGAGAAATGGCACTTCTTGCAGATACCCCTCGTTCTGCCAGCATCCTAGCTTTTGAAGATTGCCAGCTCATGGTGGTAAACCGCAAGAACTTTGAGCAGATGGTAACCTCTCAGCCTCAGTTTGTTTCCCGATTGACGGTAACACTTTCTGAGCGTCTATGGAGTATGGAACGCCAGCTGAGCAATGCAGCCATTGTAAATCTTGTTCATAAAATGGTGGATATGTTGTCTTTGCAGCTTGAAAAAGAAAAGTTTGTTCTTCCAGAAGCAGGCAAGGTTCCCCGTCAATTCGATTTGACTCCTGGGGATGTAGCCACTATGTGTGGTATTCCTTTTGAAAAGCAGCGGTTAACTATAGAGGCATTTTTAAAACAAGCTCCTGTTAAACTAGATGATAGAGGTAAGATTTTCGTGCCAGATTGTGTAGAAATTGTGAAGGCCGCTATCTTCTACCGCAAGCAGTTGTCCTAGGAGAGCGAGATGACTGTTGGAAGCAATTTCTTTAACCGAAAAGTTTTTGCCTGTCTTGTGCTGTTGGCTTTTGCTTGGTCTGTTTTTGCTGCAGATGGTGCCTTGCCCGGTGGTTATGGTTCCGTGGTGCTGGGGATGTCTGTGGATTCAGCAAAGAATGCCCTAAAGGAAGATCCTGCCTACGGTTATCGTGGAGATAGGGATGTTTCCTTGTTGCCTGGTGAAGATAGAGTGCTTATTTCTACTGCTGGAGTACTTTTTTTTGGTGAATGTTGGTTTCAGTTTGATAAAGACCGATTGTACATCATTACCTTGAATCTGAATCCAGAACAGGTGGACTATGCCAGTGTCTTCAAATCCCTGTGCAACAAATATGGGGAACCAGATAGTCTTTCTCCCAAAAAATCTGAGTGGCGGGATGGTTCTGTTATCATGTCCTTGGAGCGTCCCCTTACTTTGAAGTATACCGACGAAAAGGTTTTTCAGGAATTACAGGAAAGTTCCAATGTAGAGTTGACAAAGGAAGAGAAAACTCGCCAAAGTTTTTTGGAAAGTCTTTGATAAAAGAGTCCTAGGTGCAGGCTCAAATATGGATTGTAACTCGTTATGAAATATCTATTTAGAAAGAGTATTCTGTTGTTTTTCGTTATTTTGCAGGCTACCCTTGTTTCTTGCAAGGATGCTTCCCGCCTGCCCACCATGGAGCTGGTGATTCAGCGTGGTGATGAAAGTGAAGTGAAGGTACTGGCAGAAATTGCTGATACCCAGGAAACACGGAATAGGGGATTTATGGAACGGGAGCAGATTCCCGATGGTACTGGAATGATTTTTATCTTTGAACGTGACCAAATCTTAAGTTTCTGGATGAAAAATACTCCCCATCCCCTGTCCATTGCCTATATCGATTCAACAGGAAAGATTCGTGATATTTACCACATGACTCCCTTCAGTATGGCCAACTGGACCAGTACTGTTTCAGTGCGATATGCACTGGAGGTGCCCCAGGGCTGGTTTGAAAAGGAAGGCATTGTCGTGGGAGATAAGGTGATTATTCCTAGCAAAACAGATAAATAAAAAAAGCACCTAAAACAAAGCTCAAAAGCCAGTTTTAGGTGCTAGTACAATCAATTCCAAGTTATTCCAAGTCTTCTAGCATTTGCAAAGCAATTTTATCATGGGCATCAAATTCCAGCACAGCTAAAAAGAATTTTCGTGCTTCCTGGGGATTTCCCTGTTTTAAGGCAAGGTAGCCCAAGTTGGACATGTATTTTGTGTTTTCAGGCTCCAAAGAAAGGGCTTCTACCAAGCATTTTTTGCTTTCGGCATATTCTCCCAACTCCATGTAGCAAATGGCAAGCTCGTTCAAGGTATCTGGCTCTGTGCTGCCGCATTCAATGGATTGCAGGAAGGCATCCCGAGCTTCTTCCC
>JAZQSR010000023.1:0-2464 GCA_045630225.1 Treponema sp.
GTGATCTGTCGTGCGGCATGCCCATAACAGTCAATGCCGTGTTTTTGCAGTTCCCGACGGGCAGGGGGATAAACAGGATTGCCCAGTTCCTCCCGGCTCACCGCCACGGATGCGATTTGAAAATCTGCTTCCCCACCGGCCTTTTTCACCAGATCCTTCATCACAAACTCCGCCATAGGACTGCGGCAAATATTTCCATGGCATACGAATAATACTTTTATCATTACTTAAAACTCCAAACTATGCGAATTTATACCAACTTATGCCGAGTTTACTATAAAACTTCGAACTTTTCAAGTAGTGTGCTTTTTCGGTTTTGTAGCATATCTCGGCATATAGTGGCATATCTTTACCATCAAAGGTAGTATAAAAAGTAGTAAATATGAAAAAATCTTCAAATTTACTACTTGATATATTTAACGACTTTCCAGCTTTACAGGGTATTTTCTTAACTTCTGCAAAGAGATTTTTTGAAATTGGTAGTATACCGTACTACTCGTACTACTTGCGAAATCAGGCAGTTTTAACCAATTTTAGGCCAATTTCCTTTTGTGAGAACTGCAACTGCAACCGCTCCAACTCTTCCCAAGCATCCTGCAAACCCAGATGGGTATATGTGTCCATTGTGATGCTGATTTCAGAGTGACCCATCAAATACTGCAGAGTCTTAGGGTTCATACCGCTCTTTGCCATATTTGTACAATAGGTGTGACGGCATACATGCGGGGTGATTTTCGGAAGCTCGTCCTTGTAGATTTTATTGTACTTCTGCAAAGCATGCTGAAAATACTTTTCCCAATGCATTGCCACCATCGGGCGGTCATCCTTGTCAAAGAACAGGAAGCCTGAATAGCCATCAATCGTCGGCTCAACAGCATACGATTTTCTGTTCTTCAAAATCCTCTGAAAACAAGCATATACATCATCTTCCATCGGTAAGGTTCTGGTGCCCGCATTGGTTTTTGTGGACTCTATGTACTTAGTGCCATCACTCTTTCGTTGAAGCTGATGGTCAATGCGAATAGTCCTGTTTTTCATATCCAGACACCCTACGGTTAAACCAACAAACTCCGAAATTCGCATACCAGTATGAAACAGGATATACATAGCATCGTGATACTTGCTGTAATGCTTGTCCTCTCTCACAAAAGTCAGGAACTTCCGCATCTGGTCTCTGGAAATGGCTTCTCTTGTAATAGAGTCGTTGATAATGACTTTTGCAAGCTCAAAATCAAAAGGGTTCTTGCGAATGAAGTCATCTTCAACAGCCAAAGCAAAGGCAGGACGAAGAACACCTCTAATACTATGAATGGAGCTGTAACTCCGACCATCCTCTTTCTGTAACTTAATCAGGAACAGCTTGGCATCGGAATGGTGAATTTTCTTGATAGGTAAGTAAGCAAAGGCTTCCTTTTCCAAGATGTTTACTACCGTTTTATAGCCAGCTTCCGTAGTTACCTTGACACCAGTTTTGGTTGCAATGTACCGCTTGACCAATTCCAGCACGGTCATTTCACTACCCTGAACATCAATTCCATCTACCATATCCTTTTGAAGCTGCCGAATTTTCTCCCGCAAGGAAGGTCCATCTTTCTTTCCAGCGGGAAGCTTATCGGTAGGCTCCAGCTTCCAGGAATACAGGAAATGGGGTTTGTGGAGAATGTCATAATACTTGTAGATGTATCTACCAGTTTTCTTGTCTTGACTTTCGCCATTTCTTAAAATTCTATTTTTGCTATCTCTTCTTTTTTCGCTCATATTCTTAACTTCCTTTCTTTTAGTTAGAAAGCCCCGAACATGACATACAAACATTATATCATATGTTGGGGCTTATTTCATCATAATTTTTAGATTGCTGTGGCATCGTTGAGGAATGCTTCAAACTTCTGCCGCTTAATCATGGATTTCACACCAATTTGGGTAAAAAGCCCCAAATGATTGTAGTCTACAATCATACTGCGCAACTTCTTTTCGCCAATACCAAAATAGGCGGTTGCCTCGGTTACGGTCAAGGCATACTTTTCGCAAACTCTTACTTCATTACATTCATTTGTACTCACTTTCATTTTAATCAATCTCCATTTCTACAAACAGAAAACCGTGGTAGAAAAGTCCAACAATAGCTGGATTTACTACCACGGTTAAATCGTGAGATTGCTGCCACCAATAATGGGGCTATATATCAATAACGGCAAAGTGCCTATAATGAAGCAATATAAATAGTAAACTCAAATATCGTATCGACCTCCTTTTTCGGAATGTATTTGGCTTGACCGCCATGGTATCTGTCCGACCGCATAATTCTCCTTGTGCTCCTTAAACACCACGGCCCAGACAGGGTGCATAGAGTATGGATGCAGACCATACTTTTCTGCTACGATTTTTGTTTGTGGATAGAGTGTATCATAAAATTTGAAATTTGTCAAGTAGAAATTAGTTAAATTATACAATTTTCTGTTAGTAT
>JAZQSR010000024.1:0-2167 GCA_045630225.1 Treponema sp.
TCTCTTCAAGCTTCTCCTTTGTCCGCTCGTCTATCACCTTCCACACAGACTTTCTCAGCTTATATTCCCGCCCGCCTATCCGCCTGGTTATCAATGGGTCTCCATTGTCCTCCACCTGCTTTTCCGTCACTTCCCCAACCCGAATCTCCCGCCCAAACACCCTCCGCCCAAACTCGTCCACTTTGGCTTGTACAAACTCCACCGCCTTGTTCATGCACTCGTTGGCGGTGGACAGCAGTTTTGCTAGCTCGGTCTCCTTGTATCGGTTTGCTACTCCTTGTAGTGGACTAAATCGTATGGATAGTACGGCACATCTTTCAGGCTGCTGTCATCAAGTTGTAAAATCTTTGCCACCGCCCCAGCTTCAAAACTCCAGTAACCATAGTAGGTATTATTTGGAGATTTATGGGAATCATACCACCAATCCAAATCAGCATGAGCATCGTACCAATAGTCAGTTAAGTATTTTGTCAACAACTTAATATCCTGCCGTTTTCCCTCAATATATTCATCCAGATATTGATAGGGCAGAGGCATTAAATAATGAGTGGCCTCTTTTGTACCTTTGTCCAGATATTCCATCAGAAACCAGAGTAGCTTATCTTTCTTTGCATATTTTTTAACAATGTTTTTGAGAAGAGCCTTTTTATCATCACAAATGTCAAGCAAAACACCTATTGACAGGAGCCACAGACTAAGCACATAGCCTTTGTTTTCTTCCCATATCCTTTCAGCATACCTTAAGGTTTTGCCATAAGTTTCTTTTATTCCCTCAATGGTTTCACCAGCTGAATATTGAGCTATCGTATAGAAGATATAGTTTAAGCCTAGACTCTTATACCCATTGGTAATTCCCCTGTCATTTTCTCCGAGAAAATCCACTGCTTTTGTTCTCTGCTCCATAGCCGACTCAATTGCCTTAAAAAGATGCTCTTTCTTTTCCAAGTAATGCACAAAATATTCATGGGGTTTATTTTTATCTCGAACCAAGTCAAAACTCCTCTATCGCTGTGGTATGCCATCTATCAACATGATTGGCTCACCTACCGTGCAATCCGAATTGATATGAAATACTATGTCCTTTCGACAACTTGGATAAAGAATTATATCCGTAAGATATTTCTCATACATTTCCGCACCGACGGCATTTTCCATGCGGAGTGCAATCCAGTTATCATCCATCTGATTTGTTCCATCAGCCAAATTTTTTGTTAGACTCGAAGTTCCATATTTTGCTTCTCCTATAATGTATTCAGGCGGAGGGCCTTTTTTATAATATACCCCATCGATTCCTCTATGTGCTGGTGCATCCAATTCTGTCACTCTGTCCAAACTGATTCTATCATATCCCAGCTCGTTATAGAAGATGTCCATTTTCATCTCCCCATAGTTGCCTTTCTGTAGGTTGCTTAATTGGGCTATTGTTCCTTCCGGGGATTCTTCTAGTATTCTAATGGTTTTCTTCTGCCTGTCTATACCGACTTCTGACAACTTCTTTATTTTTTGTAAGGCATCTTCCCGCCCAAACACCCTCCGCCCAAACTCATCTATCTTGGCGTGTACAAACTCCACCGCCTTGTTCATGCACTCGTTGGTGGCGGACAGCAGTTCCGCTAGATCGGTCTCCTTGTACCTGTTCTCAGCTTTTTTTAGCCAGACATTTATTGTTGCTACCGCTTCTTCCGTGCTTGCCTGCAGTGTCTGGCGGAACTTTACAAAGGCTGTGTAGGTGTCTTCTGCGTCTAGCTTCTTTAGGAGGGTTATGGTGATGTCATCTGCGCCCTTTATTATGGCCTTGCCGATGGACTTTATCACATCCCCGGCTCCTGGCACGCAGCCTATGGCCGTCAGCACCAGCGTCACCCACACCATTATCTCTTGGTGTCGCTTCTGTCTCACCAGTTTCTCCAGACAGGCGATGATGTCCCTCCCATCCATGGCTTGCCCCACAATCGGGACGAGGTTCAGCCCCATGTCTATGAATATGGATCTGACGCTTGGCTCCTCGTTGAACTCTCCCTGCAGCGCACCTAAAAAGCTGTCCCAAAGGCTCTCCTTGTCCGCATCCTCGGTCTGACTCAGGGACAGCTCCCCGCCCGGCGGATCTTCGACCACCCTTATGTCCGCAGGTATTCTTACCTTCAGGCAGAACCTGTCCGACAACTCC
>JAZQSR010000025.1:0-5880 GCA_045630225.1 Treponema sp.
CTACCGCTGGGAATGCTGGCATTTCCGCTATCTAGGGATACCTGCGGTGGAATTCCAGAGAAAGTGGTTTTCTGACGTGCAGCAATTTATGCTGGAGTTTATCCACGCTTGGAAAACAGTTCAGTAATGGTAAGGAAGGCCAGCTTTTGGAGGATTTCTTTCAGAAGCTGGCTTTTTTTGTAACAAAAAGTCTAGTTCTAGGATACAGAGGATTTTTATAAGTCTGCTTCTGAAAGGCCAAATTGCTCCTGCCGGTGGTGATCTCCGTGGCCTTCTGGCTCCATGTGAACCACAATGTCGTACACATCGGGAATGGCGTTTCGTACAGCTGCTTCCACCTGCTCTGCCAATTCGTGGGCATCGTGGAGGGTAATGTCGGGGTCCACCTCAATATCCATGTCAATGTCCCAGTGGGCAGCTATCTTTCTGATTCGTACCCGATGGGGATTGGACACACCTTGCACCGTTTTTACTGCGGCAAAGAGCCGATGGTACAGCTCCTTGTCGTGGTTCCCATCCATGAGCTCTAGGTTCATCTGCATAAAGATGGAAATGGCATTTTTCAAAACCCACAGCCCCACCAAAAAGGCCACCAGTGGGTCAAGGACTGGAAGGGACAAGAGCTGTGCACCAGCCAAACCCACCAGTACGGAAATGGAGATGATGCTGTCGGTGGCCATGTTTTTGGCGTTGGCTAAAACCATGATGCTGCCAGATTTTTTTCCCAGATGGTACTGAGACCAAGCCAGGAGCAATTTTCCTGCGATAGAAATAAGGGTAACAACTAAAACAGTGGTTCCTGTGGAAAGGAGCTTGGGTTCGTCTGCTGCTGGGACAGTGTGGGTAATGTAGTGAAAAAGTTGGATGCCAGAAGAAAGGCAAAGCTGCATTCCAGCATAAAAGATAATGAAGGCCACTACCATGGTGGCAGTAGTTTCTGCACGGCCGTGACCCCAGGGATGGTTTTCATCTGAGGGCCGATGGATAATCCTGCTGATAATCAAGGTCATACAGGCAATGCTCACGTCGGTGGCAGAATCAAGGCCGTCACCAAGGACTGCGAGGCTGCCGGCTGCAATTCCTGTAGTTACCTTGATGAGGGCCAATGAAAGATTGCCCAAAAGGGCAATCCAGCCAGCCAGAGAAATGAGTTTCATACGGGATGTATCTGAAATATTCTGTGGCTGGCTCATGGATTATTTGATTACAATGTTTACAAGCTTGTTGGGCACAACGATAACCTTCACCGGTGTCTTGCCTTCCATAAAGCGGATAACAGACTCACAGGAAAGGGCCTGCTTTTCCAGCTCAGCCTTGTCTGTGTTCATGGCAGCCTGGAAATCAGCTCGTTTTTTGCCGTTAATCTGCACAACGATGGTACAGCTATCGTCCTGACAAAGCTCCTCTTTGTAGGTGGGCCAGCTTTCGTAGGCGATGGTGTTGGTGTTTCCCAGCTTTTCCCACAATTCCTCTCCCAAGTGGGGTGCGTAGGGGGAAAGGAGCTTTACAAAGCCACTCCACAAGGTCTTGGGAATGGACTCCATTTTGGAAGCATCGTTGATGAAAATCATCATCTGACTGATAGCGGTGTTGAAATTCAAGGTATCTGTGTCCTGGCTTACCTTTTTCACGGTCTTGTGGTAGAGCTTTCTCAAGTCAGCCAGCTTTCCTTCCAGCTTGCCTTCCATATCCTCGTCGGTCATGGGTTTTTCTGACACAGCCCAAATCTTTTCCAAGAATCGATGGACACCGATAAGGCCGTTGGTGTTCCAGGGCTTGGAAACCTCCAGTGGTCCCATGAACATTTCGTACATGCGGACAGAATCGGCTCCATAGTCACGGATTACATCGTCTGGATTGATGACATTTTTCAGTGACTTGGACATCTTGGCAATAACACGCTCCAGCTTTTCTCCTGTTTCCTTTTCCACAAATACATCGGGAGCAGTTTCTTCCACTGCATCAGTGGGAACAAGGGTTTTATTCTTTCGCTGGAAGGCAAAGGAGGTAATCATTCCCTGGTTAACCAGTCGCTGGAAGGGTTCCTTGGTGTTTACCAATCCCAAGTCGAACAAGACCTTGTGCCAGAATCGGGCATACAGCAGGTGGAGTACGGCGTGCTCGGCACCACCAACGTACAGGTCTACGGGCATCCAGTAATCCACCACTTCTTTTGAGGCGAATTCCTTTTCGTTGTGGGGATCAAGATAGCGAAGATAATACCAGCAGGAGCCTGCCCACTGAGGCATGGTGTTTGTTTCCCGTCGGGCTGCTCCACCGCATTCAGGACAGGTACAGTTTACCCAGTCGGTAATGCCTGCCAAGGGGCTTTCTCCTGTTCCTGTAGGCTGGTAGGTTTTTACCTCTGGTAGCTTAAGGGGAAGCTGGTCTTCCTTAAGGGGAATGCAACCGCATTTTTCGCAGTGTACCAGTGGAATGGGCTCTCCCCAGTAGCGCTGGCGGCTGAATACCCAGTCACGGAGCTTGTAGTTTACTGCCTTCTTTCCGATTCCCTGTTGGTTGAGCCATTCAATCATGGCGGGGATGGTTTTTGCGGTGGCCATACCGGTAAAGTTGCCACTGTTGATGGTATATCCGTCGGCAGCAGTACATTGGGCTGCCACGTTGAAAACTTCTGGGTGGGCCTGTACCAGTGCCTGATAGGCATCATTATCCTTTGCTGCTTCCAAAAGCTTGGCCACGCCAGCTTCCAGATTTCCCTCGGCCAGGGAGGCAATTTCTTCCTTGGAGGCAACTACCTTCAAGATAGGCAGGTTGAATTCCTTGGCAAAGTCCCAGTCACGTTCGTCGTGGGCAGGAACAGCCATGATGGCACCAGTTCCGTAGGATACTAGGATATAATCTGAAATCCAGATAGGAATCTTTGCTCCATTTACTGGGTTAATGGCATAGGAACCAGTGAACACACCAGTTTTTTCCTTGGCCAAGTCGGTTCGTTCCAGATCGCTTTTCTTTGCAGCTGCTTCCACATAGGCCTCTACTGCGGACTTTTGCTCCGCTGTGGTGAGGCTGGGAACCAGCTTGTGTTCAGGAGCTACAACCATGTAGGTGGCACCGTAGAGGGTGTCGGCTCTAGTGGTGTAAATCAAAAGCTCCTGGTCACTGGGATTTCCCTCTGCATCTGCAATCTTAAAGGAAAACTCGCCACCCTCACTCTTTCCAATCCAGTTCCGCTGCATGAGCTTTACGGATTCAGGCCAGTCCAAGCCCTCTAAATCCTCCAATAATCGCTCGGCATAGGCAGTAATCTTGAGAATCCACTGGCGGATGGTTTTTCGGGTAACGGCAGTTCCACAGCGGTCACAGCATCCGTCCTTTACTTCTTCGTTGGCAAGACCAGTCAGACAGCTGGGACACCAGTTAATGGGAGTTTCTGCCTCGTAGGCCAGTCCCTTTTTGTACAGCTGCAGGAAGATCCACTGGGTCCAGTGATAGTAGTCGGGAGTACAGGTGGAAACGCAGCGGTCCCAGTCGTAGGAAAAGCCTAAAGCCTTGATTTGCTGAGTAAAATGGTCAATATTTGCATTGGTGGTGGTGGCAGGATGGGTTCCTGTCTTGATGGCATAGTTCTCGGCAGGAAGGCCAAAGGCATCATATCCCATGGGATGAAGCACATTGTAGCCATTCATTCGCAGGTAGCGGCAATAAATGTCTGTGGCGGTGTAGCCTTCAGGATGTCCTACATGGAGTCCCTGGGCGGAAGGATAGGGGAACATGTCCAGCACATAGCGTCGCTTGGCGCTCTCAAATTTTGTGTCTTCAGTTACCTTGAAGGTCTTGTTCTTTTCCCAATAGGCCTGCCACTTGGGCTCTATGGATTCAAAGGGATATTTTGCCATGATTTTCCTCTAAAAACAGATGTGATCTTGACTTTTGTAAAAGTCTCTATTGTGGGAGTATACCATGAAGAAGGGGATTTCTCAAGGGTGGGGCTAGGCCTTGGGCTCTACCAGCATGAAGATGAAGGTACCGGTGGCAACTACCTTGTGGTCTTGGTTTGTGAGTTCCACCTGCATGGTGCAGATGGTGCTTCCCAGCTTTTTGGCACTGGCTTCACAGTGAATGGTAGCTCCCGTTGCTGGCCGAAGAAATTCTAAGGTGCCACTGACGGTAACACAGGGAGAGCCACAGCTGGTGGCAACGGCAGAACCTGCCACTGTATCTGCCAAGGTATAGAGACAGCCTCCGTGGACTGTGCCGTGGGGATTTAGGCTGGTGGAAGAGACTTGCAGCACTCCTTGAGCCTTGCCACCCCCTACAGCAGTGACGGTAATACCGTTATGACTATTGAAAAGATTGGGATTATTAACTCGTTCAAGCACCTGGGCTTCTCTGTTCATGGCAGCTCTCCTTGTAGGAAAAGAGAGTATCACCTTTTGGGGCAAAAGGCAAGGTGGGGAGGGGGGTTGGAAGGGAGTGGGAAGCCCCAGCTTCAGTCAATGGAAGTGACTGGAACTGGGGCTGGATTTTTAATTGATGGTTATTGGTTTGTCATGGACAAGTTTCCGTATGGTCTTGTTGATGGCTTTTCCTCTGCCAGAGGCTGTCTTGATGACTAGGCTGTAGCTGGTGTCTGGACTTAAAGATGCTGGAAGAATGAATTCCAGAAAGGTTGATGTGTTCTTGAAAAAGGCTGTGTCTTCTACTCGGATCCAGTCTGCTTCTGTTTCGTCAATGTGGCCTTGGTCATTTTGTGGTGCAAAGTATAGGCCTGTTTCACTTGTATCCCCTGCAATCTTGAGTCTTCTGCCAGTGATTCGTACTGGATTGGCTGGGGTAAGGGTGTTATCGGACTTGTGAGTGGAAAGGTCTTCTATCAGGTTGATGACAGGATTTGTCTGGGCCACCTGTGACGTGGAAACAGTTGCCTTGGCCACAGCCTCCAGGGATACTTGTGCTGGAGTGAATCCCAGTGAAAGGGGAGGAATCTCTGTGGTACTTGGATTGTTGGACTGTATGCTTCCTTGGGCACAGGGATAGAGGGTGCCAAGTTCAAACACATTTACGGCTATGCCCTGTTGCAGTAAATCAAGGATGGCTTCCTTGAATAACATCTGGGCAGCTACCAGAGAGGCCTTGTCAAAAAGGCTTGATTTTTTGGTGATAAGGGCAATCACATTGTTCATGCCGGCGGTGGTACGCTGCACCCGGGCATGGTTTGTGTCGTCCTTCTTAAAGTAATTTTTGTGGATGGTTACGTTTACAGAACCACCGATTGTTTCGATAGAATTGGTATTCATAAAATAAACTCCTATTTATATCTGCTGTCTTTGGCTGACAGCATGATTTAAAGCAAATCATTGTTTGCTCCTTATTTTTGCCTAAGGCTTAAGATGTTGTGAAGGTGGGCTGACTATGAGCACACCCCTTGGCTGTCGGTAGCCACAAGAAGCCGTGGGTTCGACGAACGCCACTTCATCCTGCTGTGTCTGGTTTGCACCAGTGAGTGGTCACTCCATTCCGACTGTGGGAGCAACCTTATGTTCTGTCTTTCATTCTTGTCCTCCTTGTGACAATATGCCAATAAGCTCTAGCCGCTGCTGCTGGGTAAAGCTGCCGCTGTGCTTTTTGAGCATATCCTTTGTTTCTTCAAAGGTTTGCTTTTTCTTTTCTGCAGTGGCGGAGGTGACTCCTGCCCCCAGCAAAAAACCTGCTGTAACCCCTAGGGCTCCTGCAATGAGGCCCAGAGTGGTACTGCGGGGAATGCGGTCCCCCTTGATGTAGTGGGAGACAGCAGCCTCGGTAACGTCGGCCTTTTTGGCCAATTCCTTCTGACTCATATTCTGCTCCTTGAGCATTCGTTCTAAAGTATTTCCTAAGTTATTGTTCATCTGTGTCTCCCTATACTTTGAATATACT
>JAZQSR010000026.1:0-4502 GCA_045630225.1 Treponema sp.
TTTTAGAAAACTTACCCATGGCCTAGAAAAAAAATATATTTTCTTTACAATTCTAGCTCCCCTCACCATGATGGGAGAAGTTGCCATGGAAGTGCTCATTCCTCTGTTAATGGCAAAAATTGTGGATATGGGAATTACATCTCACAACATTCAGTATGTAGTGCGAACAGGACTGCTGATGATTGGGGCAGCCTGTCTTTCCCTTACCTTTGGTGTGCTTTCAGGCCGATTTGCAGCCTTGGCTTCCACAGGATTTTCTCACAATCTGCGGCAAAATCTCTTTGGACAGGTTCAAGATCTGGCCTTTTCCAACATGGACAAGTTCGGAACAGCTTCCTTAGTAACCCGCCTTACTAGCGACGTAACGAATGCCCAGAACACCTACCAAATGGTTATCCGTATCTGTGTCCGCTCCCCTGCCATGCTGGTTTTTGCCGTAATCATGTCTTTTAACATTGACCGAGAACTGGCCTCCTTCCTGCTGGTGGTAATTCCCGTTTTAGGGGCTGTCCTTGCCCTCATTGGCTTTATGGCCTTTCCTCGCTTCCGAGAAATGCTCAAGCAATACGATAGCCTTAATAGCAACGTGCAGGAAAACCTTACTGGTATCCGAGTGGTAAAGTCCTTTGTACAGGAAGGTGCTGAAAGCAAGAAATTTTCAGCTACTGCCGAAAAATTGCGGAACGCCCAGCTTAAGGCCGAACGAATTATCATTTTCAACATGCCTGTGCTCCAGCTAACCATGTATGCCTGTATCATCGTACTGCTGTGGTCTGGCGGAAACCGCATTATCGCTGGCTCCATGCAACCAGGAGAGCTCATTAGCTTTCTCACCTACATCAACCAGATTCTCATGTCCTTGATGATGATTTCTATGATTTTTGTCATGCTGATTTTGTCACGAGCCAGCATCAGTCGCATTATGGAAGTCCTTGATGAAAAAACTGCCATCGAAGATCCTGCTCACAAGGATACAACAGGAACACATCAGAAGCAGACCATTCAATCAGGATCCATTGAGTTCCAGAACGTGTCCTTTAGCTACACAGAACAAGGAACACCTGTGCTTTCAAACATAAACCTGACCATTCCCAGTGGTACAACAGTGGGAATCATCGGTGGAACAGGCTCATCAAAATCAACCCTAGTACAGCTGATTCCACGTCTCTACGATGTGACAGGCGGAGCAGTTTTGGTGGACGGACAGGATGTGCGAAGCCTTTCCTTGGAAACCTTGCGACAAGCAGTGGGAATGGTGCTGCAGAAAAATGTCTTGTTCTCTGGAACGATTCGAGAAAACCTTTTGTGGGGAGACAAGAAGGCAAGCCAGCAGGAAATTGAAGTAGTCTGTCAACATGCCGATGCAGACAATTTTATCAAGGGCTTTCCTAAAGGATATGACACCGTGTTGGGACAAGGCGGTGTAAACCTTTCTGGTGGACAAAAGCAGCGACTGTGCATTGCCCGAGCATTGCTTACCAAGCCACGTATTCTCATTTTGGACGACAGCACCAGTGCCGTTGATACTGCCACCGATGCAAGAATCCGCCAAGCATTACGAACAAGTCTCCCAGACACCACAAAAATCATTATTGCCCAAAGAATCACTTCCATTCAGGATGCAGACATGATTGTTGTTTTGGAAGATGGAATCATTGCCGCCACAGGTACTCATACACAGCTGCTGGAAACCTGTGGAATCTATCGGGAAGTATACGAATCCCAGCAGAAAGGACAAGACTAATGCCACCACATGGACCACATGGCCCTCGCGGTCCCCATGGAATGGGAAAGGGAGCCAAGCCCCAGAACATGGGCAAGACAATAAAACGACTTTTAACCTACATGGGAGAGAAAAAAATCCTACTGATTCCCGTTGTGCTCTGTGTTTTAATTAGTTCTGGAGCCTCCATTGCAGGCACCTATCTTTTGAAACCAGCCTTGAATCAGTATATCATTCCCTTCATCGGGCAGGAAAACCCTGATTTAAGTGCCTTCATTGCCCTCTTGCTTACCATGGCAGCAATTTATCTGGTGGGAGCAGTGGCTGGCTACGTGAACAATAGAATCATGCTCAGCATTTCCACAGGAACCTTGCTACGGATTCGACAAGAAATGTTCTGCCACATGGAAAGCCTGCCCCTGCGTTATTTTGACAGCAAGAGCCACGGTGAAACCATGTCCTTGTACACCAACGACACAGATACCCTGCGAGATATGCTGAGCCAGAGTGTTCCCCAGCTCCTTTCTTCCATCATTACCGTGGTGGGAGTTCTGACTATGATGGTAATCATCAGTCCAATCTTAACCTTGTTGGTAGTGTTTATGATTGCCGTTATGTTCCTGTGTATTGCTACAGTGGGAAAGAAAAGTGCCAGTGCCTTCCGTGACCAGCAGAAAAACCTTGGTGCCGTTAACGGCTACATCGAAGAAATGATTGAAGGCCAGCGGGTTGTTAAGGTGTTTTGTCACGAGACAGAATCAAAGGAAGCCTTTTCTCAGCTGAACAGCAATCTGAGAAACGCCAGTGCTAGGGCAAACTCCCTTGCAAATATCATGATGCCCATGATGGGAAATCTTGCCCACATTAACTATGCCCTGTCTGCCATGGCAGGAGCCTTGCTGGCCATTACTGGCAGACTGGACATTGGAAGCATTGCCTCCTTCCTGCAATACATCCGCTCCTTTTCCATGCCTGTTACTCAAATGTCTCAGCAGTTTAACAGCATTTTGAATGCCCTAGCTGGTGCCGAGCGAATCTTTGCCATGCTGGATCAGGAGTCAGAGCTGGATCAGGGAAGCTACGTGCTGGTAAATGCAGTGGAATCATCCCCTTCTGCCAGTGCCGACGGAAAGAGCCACCTTGTAGAAGCCTTTGCCAGAACTGGTATGTGGGCATGGAAAAACACAGCAGAGCCCAATGCCCCCCTGATTCCTCTAAAGGGAGAGGTAATCTTTGACAACGTAAGCTTTGGCTATGAGGCAGAAAAGACCGTGCTTCACAACATTCAGCTTGTGGCAAAGCCTGGCCAAAAGGTCGCCTTGGTAGGTTCCACTGGTTCTGGAAAAACCACCATTACCAATCTTTTGACCCGCTTTTACGATATTGAACAAGGAAGCATCACCTACGATGGCATTCCCCTCAAAAGTATCCGTAAGGCCGACCTCCGCCGCTCCTTGGGAATGGTTTTGCAGGATACTCACCTGTTTACAGGCTCTGTTAGCGACAATATCCGCTTTGGAAATCCAGAAGCCTCCCAGCATCAGGTTGTGGCCGCAGCCCAGCTGGCAAATGCAGATAGCTTTATCCATCATCTAGAGCATGATTATGAAACCCAGCTTACTGCTGACGGCGGCTCCATTAGCCAGGGACAGCGACAGCTTTTGTCCATTGCACGGGCAGCGGCGGCAAATCCTCCAGTCTTGATTCTGGACGAAGCCACCAGCTCCGTAGACACCCGTACCGAAGCCCTCATTCAGCGGGGCATGGACAAGCTCATGGAAGGACGAACCGTTTTCGTTATTGCCCACCGCCTTTCCACCATCAGAAATGCTGACGTGATTCTGGTGCTAGAGCAGGGACATATTATCGAACGGGGAAATCATCAGGAGCTGCTTGATCAAAAGGGCCGCTACTATCAGCTGTACATGGGAATGTTCGAATTAGATTAGCATTCCCGAATGTTCGAGCTTGATTAACATTCACGAATGTTCCATCGAGTTGAACAAATCTTTTACTAAAAAAAAGAGACCCGAATCAGTCTTGGAAAATCCTCAACTGATTCGGGTCTTTTAATTGAATCAATCAATTAAAACTTAGAAAGTTTATGCCTCTTCCATGGGCTTTAAGTTGGGGCTAAAAATCAACTTGCAGCCAGTAGCTTCCTGAATCTGTTCCTTGGTGTAGTCAGGATGGAGCTCTGTTACTACGATTCCCTCTGGAGTTACTTCCATAACGCCCATTTCAGTGATAATCATAGAAACACACTTGGGAGCAGTCAAAGGCAGAGTACACTTTTCCAAAATCTTGTGGGCACCCTTCTGAGTGTGAACCATGGCTACGATTACCTTCTTGGCACCAACTACCAAGTCCATAGCACCACCCATTCCTGCAACCTTCTGTCCAGGAACAATCCAGTTGGCCAAGTCTCCGTTTTCAGCAACCTGCATGGCTCCAAGAATTGTAGCAGACAGGTGATGACCACGAACAAGACCAAAGCTGGTGGCTGAATCAAAATAACATACCTCTGGAATGGCAGTAACATAGCCACCACCAGCGTTGATAATGTCCACATCAACCTTGTCGGGAGCAGCAGCAACACCAAGACCGGCAAATCCGTTCTCTGAGTGGAGGGTTACATCAACTCCCTCAGGAAGATAGTTTGCAACCATGGTGGGCAAACCGATTCCCAAGTTTACAAAGTCACCGTTCTTCAATTCCTTGGCACATCTGCGTGCAATTCTTTCTTTTACATCTGCCATTTTGGTTCTCCTTCAACAAC
>JAZQSR010000027.1:0-1625 GCA_045630225.1 Treponema sp.
TCTTGCTCATAGTACCCTCTCAGCATTTGCTGATTGTATACCAGCTTTTCTTGTACGGGGCCAACACTTGCCAGAGCCATTGATGCAACATCAATTTCGTCTGTTCCTGGCATTTTAATATCCAGCAACTCCCGTACAACCAAAGCCTCGACTTCATCAGCCCAGGGCCGAACCTGGCTGCATCTGTCTGTGTGTTTGACCTTATCGGGAGCAGATGGGATGGTTGCATAGCAGACTAGTTTCTTTCTTCCGCTGCCCCAGTCCTGGTAACGCATCTTTCCACCGCAGCAGCCACATTCCACCAGGCCAGACAGCAAATAGTTGCTTCTTCCTCGGTGGGTGCTTCTGCTTCTCTTTTCCATTTGCGCCCGTGCAAATGTTTCGGGGCTGATAATGCTTTCATAGGCTTCTTCAGCCCTAAAATCACCATAGGTCAGCACACCAGCATACATTTCACGGGTGAGAATATCTCTGACCCTCTTTTCTGTGAAGCTGGAGCCCAACAAAGGAACATAGTGCTTTGCAATCTTTTCGGGTGGCATCTTCTTGTTGATATACAATCTGAAAATTTCTCTCACAATCTCGGCTTCGTCTTCTTTGATTTCCAGCTTGCCAGTCTTGTAGTTGTAGGTGAAGCCAAAGGGAGGGGAGCCGCCAGGCCACTTTTTGGCTTCCATGCGCTTCTGCTTGCCCGTACTCAGCTTTTTGACAATTTCGTTTCTGTCGTACTCAGCCAATGCAGCGAAGATTTGCAACATCATATTGCCTGTGCTGTCATCCTTTTTGACAGATACAAAGCTTTCATTGCAAGAATGGAACTCAATGATTTCCTTGTTCCGATTGATTTTGCTGTCCTTGGCATCCTTTTGGGGAACAATGTAGTCCTGGATGAACTGCAATGTTCCCAATGACGTTCTGGACAATCGGTCAATCTTCGGAATTGTGAAGCTGGCAATCTTAATCTTGGAGCCACCCACATTGTATGCGGTAATCATTTTCTTGATAGCGTTGATGGCTGGCCTGTCCATCTTTGTGCCTGTTTCGCCCTGGTCTTCAAAAATCACGAAATTCTTAAAGCCCTGGCTCTTAGCATAAGCCATCAAAGCATCTTCCTGGGTGTCCAGACCATAGCCGTCAATCTGGGAGTCGGTGGACACTCGCTCATAGCCAACGTTGATAACGTAGTTTCCCATTGCATCTCTGGGGATTGCATCACATATGGCAATCTTGAAGAAAACACCCTCTGCAATCAAACCAGAATCTTTCAGAATCTTCTCAAGTTTCTCCGCAATACTCATGGTTTTCGTCATATTTTCACCGCCTAAAATCTTGTTTTCCTCATTGTAGCATAACCCCTCTCTGAATGCAACAATCGCTTTACGTTTTACGAAAATTTCCAATAAAAAAAGCCCAGCCCGTTTGGGCTGGGCATATATTCAACTCATGCAGTCTTCTTCATACTCTTTTCAACCATAATGGTATTGAGAACTGCGCTATTCACAATCAGATTCTTCGTATCCTTTACTCTCTTATCTCCAACATATACTTCAACCGTAAACTTCAAATTCATACCCCTTTCACTACAATTCATTCCCATTTTTTCAAAAAAGTATTCTGAATTTACG
>JAZQSR010000028.1:0-1570 GCA_045630225.1 Treponema sp.
GCTTGGAACAAGGAGCCTACCAAAAAGCCCTAGAGACGGCAAAACTCCTCCTTAATTACGGTGACCCTCCAGAGAAAGTTGCTATTTGTACCAATCTTCCGCTGGATGTTGTACAGGGCTTGTTATAAAAATTCAAGTAAAGCCTGCACAAACAGCTTTCACCAAGGAGCTGGATGCCACAATTTCTCGTATGAAGGAAGAAAAGGAGGAGCGAAACATGCATCTCACCTATACATCCCGCATGATGGAGTGTCGCCGTGATGGTTATGAAGAAGGTTTACATACTGGATTGACAACTGGCAGGGAAGAAGGCATTTCCATCGGGTTGGAGCAAGGGCTCAAGCGTGGCATTGAACGTGGAGTCCACCAAAAAGCTTTAGAAACAGCAAGGAAGCTTCTTGATCGGGGGGACTCTCCTGCAGAAATTGCAGATTTGCTGAGTCTTTCCGTTTCTCAGGTACAGGAGCTGGTAGAAAACCGCTAGTTTACACCTCCTTCAATGGTACCTCCACCAACCCAGCAGGCTCTAGAAATAGGCACTCTTCTGGTAGTGAGCCTGTAGGCATCATTTAATTTTTTCCAAAAGAGAGGCTCTGTCCTTGCACCCTAGCTTGTCGTATATTATGCTGACGTAATTTTCCAAGGTGTTGATTTTTATTTTTAGCTTTTCCGCGATTTGTTCGTTTGTTAATTCTTCTCCGATTAGGTTAACCACCTCTTTTTCCCGGCGGGTGAGTATGGAAAAAAGGTTTCGGGTTTCAAAAAAATCTAGGACTAAATCTGGCTGAATAAAGGATTTGCCTTGGGCAACGGCATTAATTGCATCTAGGAGCATACTCTCGCTGCTGGCTTTAGACACAAAACCTCTAACTCCGCCCCCTTGTATACTGAGTGCCTTTTCTATACAGGCTCCTGTAGCATTGCTAGAGAATATAACAGAGGGAATATTTTGTTCTGCAAGCATTTGTACTGCTGTGTAGCCATTGGCACTAAGGGCATTATTCCCATCTCCCTTCAGTTGCAAATCTACCACGGCAACAATTTTATCTTCTTCTGAAAACGTCAGTTGTTTTAGCAATGGTTCAAGCTCAGATAGACTTTCTGCTTCCCCTATAACAGTCCAGTCAGAATTTTCCAACAGATAGGTTGTCACTCCCTTTCTGAGCATTTTATGGTCGTCTACTAGAATAATCTTATTCATAAAGCCAGTGTATCACAGAACATCTTTCCTGTGACTAGTGTTGACTCATGTAAAAATAGTGAGTCAACTCATGATTTTTCTCAAAGTAAACTAACTTTTATAAAAAGGTAAAAAATTGTAATTTTTGTAGAACATACTTGGGTGAACTTAAGGCAATAGTTTTTGAGTTTTATCCCATGAATATATTTTGGGAGGCATACTGATGAAAAGGTTTGCGATTTTGGCTACAGCGGTACTGTTAGCTTTGTTTGTTTCCTGTGGGGAAAAAGGCCCCTCAGAAAGTGTGAGTGGTGGAGGTTTTCCTAGCGGAGGGGATTTCCCTAGCGGAGGGGGTTCTTCTAGCGGAGGGGATTCTTCTAGCGGAGGGGA
>JAZQSR010000029.1:0-8902 GCA_045630225.1 Treponema sp.
AGCGGTACGTCACAACATCTTAAGAGATTACTTGGAACGGAAAGGAGGCGAGACTTTGAGTATCCTAACAGCAGAATATGATTTTGATACAGCTATGGCAGTAAAACAGGAAGAAGCCTACGAAGAAGGTATCTCCATCGGACTTGCAACTGGCAGGGAAGAAGGCATTTCCATCGGGTTGGAACGTGGAGCCTACCAAAAAGCGTTGGAGACGGCACGTAAACTTATTACCCGTGGCTATGCTCTTGAGGAAATTGCTGATGTATCTGGACTCACACTGTCTCAGGTACAGGAGTTGTTAGATTCATAAATTGAATGCCCCATATAGATTACTAAACTTGTAGAAAAAAAATCCCCAGCCTTCGTAAGCTGGGAAAAAAAGATTATTTATTAAATAGTGAAGACAATGTTATGGAGTTACATTTTCATCAGTGTATTTAATAATGAGAGGTACTTGATGAGAGAAAGAGAATTCTCCTGCACGGGCAACAATACGTAGCACATAATTACCTGAATTCATACCTGTTAACTCTACATTGGATTGGGTAGTAGCTACAGCCTTCTTCAAAGAAGCCCTTGCACCGTTTCTGAGTGGGGGCCTCCTAAACAAATCCCTCCTACAGATAGAACTATAACGAGGAAACTGGGTCTGGAAGATTTATTTCCTGAGATGTAACTCTCTCATAAATGAATTAACTCATAGAAATGCTAGATACCATAGAACTTACAGAACTCCCTTTACGACATTCAATTTTCATAAAATAATCTCCCGCAGACATTCCTGAGGTAGAAACACTAATTCTTAAAGGTTGTCCAGGAATCATGGAAGTATTTGTATCAAAGACAAATAAAGGGCCATGTGCATCTGGCCAACTAAATATTACCGTAACCGCATCATAAGTAAAATTGGTAATACCATAAACATCCTGAGGTAAGGTTAGATCAAAATGTAAAGTATAATTATTTTCACTTCTGGGTATCCTAACTGTGGCTCCAGGATACGGGTTTACACTCCGATTATTGACCTTCAGCCAAGCTCCTTCTAGAGGATAACTAGAACCGTAATTAGCAATTAAAACAAGATTTTCTGGAAAGCCATAATTATATGGCTGTACATCTCCTGGATACTCAGATAAGTTCCCTTGTAACCAACCAGACCAAACTTCCACTCCATCCAATAGCAAAGATGGACGAGAATCACGTCCACCACCTGTTGGTGCAAGCAGTTGAATACCGCCTCCATCTTCATGACAGAAAAAATACAATAATTCGTCAGATGTACTAGGAGTTGCAGGCCCTGTGCCATCGCTATCATATACCCCACCGCGTAAATTATAAGATATATAAAAACGACTAACAGTACTACCAGAAAAAACACTATAACCAGCATCAGCTGTGGAAGGAAGATCCATATAACTCCAAGCAGAATTAGTACCATCCCCTAGAGCTCTAATACGTGCAAGATAACGTTTTCCCAAGTTTAATTTTAATTGCAATTCATTAGCATTAGACATAGTAGAACCAGAAACATAATTCTGAGACTCGAATGCATTCTCTCCATATGAAAAGATAGTACTTCCTATTACAAGATTCGTCCATTCCGTATCATTGGTGGGAGGTGATTGAACTGTCATACCACTATCTAATTGGGCAAGTTGCAATTCAAATCCCAACTCATTATTAGAATTATCTTGCCATTGAAATCGTACCTGATACACACCCGCATCTTTATTTTCACTTCCAGTTTTATAGGTGCTAATCAAATTAGATGGTTCATTCACCGCTCCCAAGATATCTGGCACCAATAACTCTTTAGTAGTAGTCATATTTGGACCTATTACAATTGGCTCACTATACACATAACGAGTTCCATCTGTTTGTAGCCGTAACCGAACCTCTAAATTATAAGTCCCTGCAGGAATTCCCACCTTATTAAATCGAACAGGAACAGTAACCCCAGTAGGATTACTTCCATCAATTACAAAAAAATCTCCACTAGATAGCTCTATATTAGAACCACTAGAATCCTGCACGATTTTACCAGTGTAATCTGTGAGATATATACCCATATTTGGTTGACTGGGGACACTAGATGAAACAAAACCCGCCGCAGGAAATCCCCTTGCACCAGCAACCGTTATATTTAACGCACCAGTACCAGACACATCACTTGTTCCCATATTAAAATGACAACTATTGGTGTTAGTAAGATCTACATGAGTTTCACCTTTCAGCACAGAGTTTCTCTGCAAATCATTGAGAGTTTGAATAGTATTACTAGTTGTTGCCCATAGAGTTAAATTCCAACTTTCTTGAATTAAACCAGCGGATAACGGTAAAGAAGCAGTTAAGTTATTTGATTGCCAAACAATTGTATTTTGTTCTATTGGTATTGGCCCCAAGGACGACTCATCAAGATTATTAACACCTGTCAGATACAGGTAGAGAGAACCGGTAAAATCATATATAGGAGCAATTGTCCTTACACCACCTTTTGTCCCAGTGTCTTTGGCAATATTCTCCATAATGATGGCATCTGAACAAGAGATAGAGAGAAAAAGAATTCTATTTTCATTGGATACTACCTGTCCACCAAGTACTGCAGCACATCCTATGAACACTGTTATAAGGAAAAATATCAATGCAAGAAAAAAAATGTGTAACCAATTACCACCATAAAATAAACGAAAATACAATCTACACTTGTAATTTATAGCCATAATGATATATCCTTTCTCCTCTAAGCAGTCAGATTAATGTCAAAATAGTAACGGTATAACCAATACTGGTTTGTTTTCATTTCTACCATAACTCTATAACTTCCGATAGCCCAATCATCTATTCCACTGATTTGAAAAGTGGTAGATTGCCCCCAAGTAGCGGCAGATTGAGATTTACCATACATAATACCGTAGTTGGTATTACTCTGTACCTTCACAGTAATGTTGCTGTAATGAATATAATTATCAACACGTGGTTTACTATTAGTTGGTACGGTTATTACTAGTGGAACATTAGCCACTCCAACAACAGCTTTAGATAAGGAAATTACTTGAACATCATCAGGTCCAGTAGGGTTAAAACTGTCTTCTGAAAGTAACCTGTTATTAAAATTTATCCATTCTCTTTGTGGTAAATATTCTATAGCATTAGTGGCTTGTCCATGCTCAAAACTCGCATATAAATACAAATTTTGATAACCATCCCAATTACCTGCCGAGCGTGTGGTAGTTGGAAACAAAATAGACTTATTCCAGAAATGCCACTTATTCAAAAAAGTCTGATTAGCACCACCTTTGGGATACTTTATAACCAAAGTACTTCCATCCTGTGTCTCATGATAATCTAAAACTTGTATACTTGTTCCAGGTCTTCCTTGACTATAGAATTCACGAACATAAACATCTAGAACTAAATCCTTACCGTCCCGCTTAAATCTGGTAAGGTTATTTTTTCCGTAAGGACCTATATCAAAATTGATACCCGCCCTATTCACAGTCCACCCAGGAAACAATCCACTATACCCATTATAAGTGGTAGAGGGATTTCTCGGTGCTTCATTTTTGGTGAGTCCATTCGGCCACGGGTCAGTAGCCTGATAACTTCCATTAGGACGATCTATACCTAGATTGGATAAATAAACCCAAGCAGAATTTCCATCTCCATTAACAGAACGAATCCGAAACAAATATCGCTTACCCATATCTAACCACATTGTACATTGCCTGTCAGTTGAACTCAGCCCTCCTGTATTCCTCCAACGACTCCCTTTAAATGAAACATCGTTATAGATGAAAAATTTTCCATCAACGGTATATTGTGCCCACTCTGCATCCGTATCTATAACTGTTCTGAAGTCATTATTTTTATAAGCCAACTCACAGAATTCGATTTCAAAACCATTATGGTCAGTTTGTGGATGCTCCCAACTGAAATATACCAGATATTGATCTGAAAACAATCCTTCAACTTTCTCACTCCCATAACCAGCATAAAAATTACTTGGGACAGCAGGAACATTTCCAATAAAGTTTGGAATTGCCAAATCAACAATAGTTTGAACTCCAGGATAAATTACAAAATCCTCTGATGTATAATAATATTCTTGGGTTTCACCAGGCCATTGAAAAACAAAATCAAAATACCATACTCCAGGCTTAATATCACCACGGCTCCAAGTAAACTTATTTTGAGCTGAAGTTGTATTTTGGCCACCTACAACGTGAAATGCATTGTTTGAGAAATATAATTCATGAGAACTATCTCCTCTTCGCCAACCTCTAATTTCGAACTTTCCTTCAGTTCGTCCATGATATCCCCCCTTAGGGAAGCCTTGTGCACCATATATAGATAGATTTATAGAACCATTTTTTGTCAATCCATCTGTGCTAAGTACAAAATAAACATCCCCTCCCGCACCAAGATTTGCATAAGAACGCCCCTTTAGCACTGCATTATTATTTACATCAGCCTCAAGGGTATAATTAGTTGCACCTGCAACACAAGCCCACAACGTTAAATCCCAACTAACACTTTTATCTAATGCAACAGATACAGTACCTGTAAGTCCACCAGTTGCGGGATCTACTGTGGCCTGAACTCTTTGCAAAGGTAGAGTTTCAGAGCTGTTAGTAGATGTTCCTTTGATATAGTATACGAGTGTGGAGAGATCAAGATAATTGTTGGGTAATATAGTACGGAGGGGAACACCTACTACAGACTCGGCACACCCTAATGTAGCATTTACAATGGAAGAATCCAATACAATAGTCATTTCTATGGAATTAGTCATTCTAGGCACAAGAATTGCCTGTTGGCGACATCCTCCATATAAGAAGAGGGTAAAAACAAAAAAAATAAAGAAGTAACCGCATACACAATGAGTACGTTTCATATAAATCCCTCCTAAATTAGTTTGTGATTACAAGTATAAACTGCTGACTAACTGTAATGGATGATGTATATCTAGCACTAATAGTACAGATATAATTTCCTGATATGCGATCTACTAAGTTAGGCAAAGTAAAAGTTTTATTAGTCCCCGCAAAGACTTTACCATTGGAGTTTGTAGAAAATACAGTCATCCCCCTGTTGTTTTTTATCTCCAAATCTATAGATTCGTAGGCAAACCCCTGCTCATTAAAAGGATACCCTGTATTGGGGATCCTCACAATAAAATCTAAACTTTGACTAGCAGTCTTACTAACTGACACCATGTTATTGTTTATAGCTTGCCCCCCCACAGTTATCCAACCAAGTTGCATTTCTACAGCATTATGAGTAATGACTGAAAATCCTAAATTTACAGGCTTAACAGTATATTGAGCTAGCAAACCAAGATTTTTAAAATCTCTATATCTAGAGGGAGTGATACCTGTAGGGTAATTAGTTCCTGTGCTAGAATTCTGCCAGCCACTCCATTGACCATTATCACGAACAAGCGAATTGGCACCGTTAGGAGCAGTGGGAGCTAATAGTTGAACACCTGTATTTTCTTGAAAGTAATACTGAACTTGATTATTAGTTGTCGGTTGACCTGTGGCTGGGGTATATGTTCCTCCCGCTAAATCATAGGTTACAGCAAATCTGTTTATTGTGGTACTTGTAATGGCAGTAGTTCCAGTAGAAGCCTGTCCTAAAGTAGGATAAACCCATGCTGAACTTCCTGCCCCACCTACAGCTCGTAGTCTAACCACATATCGACTCCCTAAGCGTAGGTTCAATGTAACAGTGGAGTTACCTGCATTCAGTGAGCCTGAAGAACGCAGATTACTACCAAAAAAATTTCGGCCATAAGTTTTTGGTGCAGTACCACTTGTCATAAGATTAGTCCATGTATTTTCATTTGTTGGATAAGCGTTTATAGAATTTTGTTGTAAAAGTTCTGCCACCTGTAATTCAAAATGACTTTCATTATTACTTGCATCTGTCCACTCGAGCTTTACTTCAAAATTTCCTAGTCCAGCATTTTCACTATTAGTTACTAATGCCGCTGTAACCCCTGTTGGTGCAGCTGGTACTGATCCTACGAAATTCGGAATTTCCAAGGTGTTACTAACTGTCTTTCCTGGTAAAACAATTAGAACATCGCTCCAGACATGAGATATGGAGGTAGTATTTGAAGTCATTGTTAATTGAAACAGATAGGTTCCAGGAGGTAATGAGTTTACCTGATAATTTCCTCGTTGAGCTGGAAAATTATTTATATTTTTTTCTGTAGTGGCACTAGCACTATCCAGTATTACTGAACCTGTGGCCAAATCCTTAATAGCTGCTGTCACAGTAAACCCTCCAGGCAATGACTGTAGCTCTGCAGAAGGATTGAGTGTTAGGCTAACAACTCCATTGCGGGTAAGACCCTTGGGACTGAGAGTAAAAAAAACAGTAGAAGCATTCATGGTATCCACATGGGCACTCCCTTTTAATACTGCGTCATTTCTAACTGCATTTATATCTTGAAGTCCATTCGTAAGACATACATACACCTCAACATCCCAACTACCAAAACCAAGAGGAAGTTGTACAGAGCCTGTTTTCTGAGAAGGGGCTGGAGTAAAGGTTACTTGGGTAAGAGGAAAACTTGAGCCTGTGCCAGAAACAGCGGTAGCATAAAAGTAAAGCCGAGTGGCAGTGGTATATGCATCAGAAACAATAGTTCGCTGCATTGATCCATTAAAATTGTCTGTGGCAGTCAAGTTTAGGGAGGGGGCGTTGCAATAAGAAGGAACTACTTGCCACCAGTTATCTGCCACCAACGTAAGTATAACAGCTCCTTCTCTGCTACCAGAATTTCCAGTCAGCATAGCTGTTTCCAAACTTATCACTTTTGGACAACCTGATAGAACCAGCAACAAAAACCCACCTATGAGCAAGCCTCCCCAATTGATACAAAGGTTTTTTTTTCTAAAAAATTTATCACCTAAAACACCCATCGGTATCTCCTTATAGTTAAACACTTGATAATAGAACCATCGTCTTTGGGAAGAAGCCTTACCTAAAGCTTCTTCCCAAAAACCACTCCCTCTAATAGAGGGAGTGGAAAATTCAACTACTAAACAACTGTAGTAGAAACCTTTATTTAGTTATCTGCAATAGTCAGTGTAATGGGCTTAGACACGATTGTTCTACCCATGTAGGCAATTAACGTACACTGATAATTCCCTGTAGGCCAACTACTTACATCTACTTCAAAGTCGTTAGAAGTGCCTACCGCAGCAGTTTTCTTTTGGTTGTTGTATACACTACTTCCCCGATTTATTTCCAGCCCGACCACATCGTAATTCCAGAGAGTACCTCCAGGTACTGTAAGTTTGAAAGTCACTACATAGTTACTTCCGCCTGTAGTTCTTTCAACACCTACTGTTCCAGCATCAAAATCTAGTCCAGGATTTACATTCATAGAACCACCACCAACACCTGGTGTTGCAGTAGCAATGACATCAACCCAGCCAGTCTTTATATCATAATCTGCGTCATTAAAAATTTCCCACTGGTAGGAACCGCCAGCACTACCGTACTTTGCTGTGAGCGTCAAGGATTTTGGCTCATTATATTTTTCTAGAGCACCTGCACCTGCTGGATCTAAAGGATATAGTGTTCCATCGCCCCTCTGCCAGCCAGCCCAGTTCTGTCCATTTTTTAACAGTGTACCATCACCTCCTGCACCATCAGGCTTGCGAATGGCAATATCCTGTAGATCTTTGTCGTGTTTTTCCGCAAAAAACTCAGTAATATTGGCCTTAGTGTTACCACCAACAGCATTTGGAGCATTCTGCCATTCACCTCCATCCAACTCGTAACGTACCTTGTACACATTAATTACATTCACAAAATCTTGTATAACACCTATACTTTGAGCAAGATTAGCATACGTATAATCAGATTCACCTCCATTATTTATCGCCCTGATACGAGCGATATAACGAGACCCCATAGGCAAAAGGAGTTTCACTTCTTCATTTGTAGCAGCAAGTGACCCCTCTGTCCATTTGTCCATCTGTCCATATGTATCGCTATTATAAGTGACAACTTTATTAGGACCAACAGCCAATCGCTCCCACAAAAACTTCATTCCCTCAGGAGTTCGAGTAGTTAGCGGATTATCTTCAATATCCATCAATTGAAGTTCAAAGCCAGCTTCATTTTTTAAATTACCTCGTGTCCATTTAAAGGTAGCCTCATAGAAATTGACAGCTAATCTATCGGCATTGTTCTGATCCCATCCCACTTTCAAGTCAGTAGGTGCGTCAGGAACTTTATCTACCAGCTCTGGTATTTCTACATTGTCAGTCAACTCTTTTGCTGCATAAATAATAATTGTATCCGACCAAGTAGCAACAATTTCATCTGTACCGTCTTTTTTGAAAATTACCTTAAAAGCATACTTACCTGGAGGAAAGTCATTCTCTTCATATACAGCGCTTTTTATATCTTGCAAATCAGAAGAAATATCTTTTTCATTAGAGGTAGCAACATGAATTCCAGTTAGTAGATCATAAATACCAGCACTTGCATCCCACTTGTTATCATCAAACCAATTATTTTTTGTAGTAACAGTAATAGCTATACGAGGAGAAACCCCTGTCAGTCCATCAGAACGAAGTGTAAATCGTACAACACTAGCGTTCATAGTGTCTACGTGAGCCTCTCCCTTTAAGGCAGCATTGACCACGATATTATCTCTGTCAAGCGGTTGAATTAAAGTACCAGCTTTTGCATTAGGTACAGCTGCAAGTATTAAATTCCAAGCTCCGGGATCTAAATTCACACTTAATGATCCTGTCATATTAGTACCAGCTAGAGGATCAGGGGTCACCGTGACTTCTCTGGGATCCAAAGGAGTTCCCGTGGAACTTTCGCCCCATAAGTAAAATTTAACTCCAGTAGAATCATATGCATCACC
>JAZQSR010000030.1:0-15040 GCA_045630225.1 Treponema sp.
TTTTAGATTTCTTCTGGACAGATTGTGAAGGAAAGGATTTCACTAGAACGGAAGGTAGGAAAGGAAAGGCTGGTGGCAAAGAACTGCATCTGCTGGCTTGATTTTTCTGTCGCAACATTGGTGAGGCTGGAATCGGGATAAACCTGAACTAGGGGATTTTGAGTGGGGTTGTACAAGGGATCTGCTAGGATGGGAAGGTTACACCAAGCCAAGTGACAACGGACTTGATGACGATAGCCTTTTGTGATGGAGGCTTCTACGACAAAGCTTTTTTCATGGGTTTTGGTAATGGAAAGCTCCGTGGAATAAACTGGGCTACTTCCCTGCTTACTTCCCCCAGCCTTCCGTTGGGAAAATTTCCCTGACTGTTCAGTGACTGGACGCACCTGCTTTCTTCCGGGACCAAAGGCACGAAAGCAGCTTTCGACAGTACAAACTTGGTGGTCAGCAGAAAAATTAAGGGAAACAGGCCCTGGAGGAAAACCTCCTAAAAGTTCTGTACAATTCTCCTGATAATGACAATAAGCACGATAGCCTTTTTTAAAAAGACCTTCATCCTGACAAGCCATTATGTGGTTGTAAAAGTCCTGGTTCAAGGCAAAAAGAAGGAGGCCAGAAGTATCGTAGTCAATACGATGAATCAAGCCCCCCTCCACTGCCTTTTTTCCCTGGACGGTTAAAACCTGAGGAAAATCTTGAGCAACAAAAGAGAGGGCTGAATCTGTGTCGTCAGCTTTGAGGGGGGCGCTGTGGACACCAGCTTTTTTTACCGCCACCACAAAGTCACTAGTACTGTGGAGTATTTTTACAAAAGACATTTTTTGTATTTCTCGTGAAGTACTTTCAGAATTTTTTTGAACCGAAGGGGCGTGGTGGTTTTAAAGGTGATAAAATCCTCCCGCTGGGGAAGTCGCAGAGCCAAGAGACTTGAATGGAGCATGAGGGTGGCATTGGGAAAGACAGAATTCTTACTGCCGTAGATGGGGTCTCCTAAAATGGGGCAGCCGATGTACTTCATGTGAACTCGAATCTGATGGGTGCGACCAGTTTTTAGTCGAAGACGCATGAGAGAAAAAGGCCCATAGCAAGCAATACATCGATATACCGTGTGGGCAAACTTTCCCTGGGTGGAATCGGTGCTGGCTTTAAACCGCTTTCGATTCTTTGGGTCACGAATCAGCTGTGTCTTGATGTTGCCAGAAGCAGCGGGAGGTCGGCCCACCACAATGGCGATATATTCTTTTTTAACCCGTCGCTGCTGAAATTGCTCCTGAAGCCAAGTTTCACTGGCAATATTTTTTGCCGTAATAATCAATCCTGAGGTATCCTTGTCCAGCCGATGGACAATGCCAGGCCGATGGCTTGTTTCCACCGCTCCCCGTCCCCAGTGAAACAGCAGTGCATTCACCAAGGTACCAGTCCAGTTACCAGCAGCAGGATGAGTTACCATCCCCTGCTCCTTGTTTACCACCGTCACATCATCATCCTCATACACAATGTTTAGAGGCAAGTCTTGAGGCTGAATGTCCTGAGGAATTTGCTCCTGCCATTCAATTTCAATCTTGTCACCAGACTTTATTTTGGAGGAAAACTTTCCAGAATTTCCGTTAATCACAAGATTGGTGATAATATTTTGCAGATGAGATCGATTGGCACAACCACAGGCTGCAAGAATTTCTTCCTGACCTGCAAGAAATTTATCAACACGCATTTGTGCCGTATCTTCAGGCACTACAATAGTAATATTAGGCATTTGGTATAACTCCATCAAGTTGCGGCAATCTTACAGAAAGGCCAAAAGGAAGGAATTCCTTTGAAGTATCTTCCTGAGAAAGAGTATCCTGAAAAATATTTTCGTGGGATCCATCTTCTTGGGCAGGAAAATCATCTTGCGGTACAGTTTCTTCATCCAAAGGAATGATTTCCACCGCCCCTCGGTTTAATTCCTGATAGGCCTTGTTTTGTTTATGTCGCTGAATACTCGAAATAGTAAAATCTGTAATTCCCACCACAGCTGCTACCCCTAGGGAAGTAAAAAGGATTCCCAGCTGCTCGTCGGTGGTAAGGCGGGCACCAGATGAGGACTTGGCAAAGGGATTAGGAAAATAATCGGGATTCATGTCATGGGAAAAGTAGCGGTACAGGGAATAGCCCAAGGTAACACCTAAGGTAACAAAGGGCAAGGATCCCAAACTCACAATTTCCGCCCGCCGCATATCATGAAGCCAACTGGGGAACTCGTCCTTAGTATAGGGCTCAATGGTAACAGTAGGATCAGCAGCAGCCAAGGGAAAGGAGGACATAAGACTACAGCAGAGCATCAAGGCAATGCAACGGAACAATCCATTTTTCATCAGTAAACACGCTCTCCAAAGATGGCCGTTCCAATCCGCACCAAGGTGGCACCTTCTGCAATGGCAAGGGCAAAGTCATTACTCATGCCCATGGAAAGCTCCTTTAACTCAAGATTAGGAAAGCGAGAAGCCACTTCCTGCTGAATTTTCACTAGCTTTTTGAAGGAAGCGGCAATTTCCAGCTGGTTTTCCGTAAAAGGAGCCATGGTCATAAAGCCCTTGGGAACAATGTGAGAGGCTGAACAAGCATATTCCACCGCAGGAAGCAGGGAGTCAAGGCTGGTAAAGCCTGACTTGGATTCTTCTCCTGTATGGAATTCAAACAAAACCTCCACAGTCTTGTTTAAATTAGTTGCTTGTTTTTCAATTTCCTCCAAAAGTTCAATTCTATCCACAGACTGAATACAAGAGGCACAGGAAAGAGCCTTTTTTACCTTGTTTCGTTGTAACGAACCGATGATATGAAGCTGGGCTTGTGGGGCGTGCTCCCTCACCTGCTGGAATTTTTCCACCGCCTCTTGCACACGGTTTTCTCCAAAAAGCAACTGTCCATGGTGAATGGCTTCTAGCACCGCTTCTGCTGGATGAAATTTACTGACGGCAACAAGGGAGACAGAATTGGCAGCACGACCAGATTTAATTTCCGCCTCTCGGATTGAATCTATAACTTGCTGTAATCGACTTGAAAGCTCACTCATAATTATCCTCTATTGAAAGCAGTACTGATATCAGACAGATGAAGGAGGATTTCCAAGGGAAGCTCCTCTGCCCGCACCTGAGGATTGATTTTTGCTTCATCCAGTACGGCAGCAGCCTGCTCTCCGTTGCTGTAAAAAACTGTCAAATTGTTCTTGATGGTTTTTCGTCGTGAAGCAAACAGTCCCCGCAACAGCTTCATAAAATGCTCTGGATTTTGGCAACGGGGGAAATCCTCCCGCAGCTCCATTACCACTGCTCGAGAATCTACGTTTGGTTTTGGCCAAAAGCTACCACCACCTAAATCCATTAAGGGAGTCACCTTGTAGGCCCAGCTACATAAAATAGAAAAAGATGAATAATCCTTGCTGCCCGCAGAGGCGCACATTCGTTGGGCCACTTCTTTTTGCACCGTTACCACAGATCGAGGAAAGCGATGACCTGCTGAAATCATATCTGCAATAATGGTGGCGGCCACATTGTAGGGCAAATTCCCAAAGAAACGGTTAGGTAGCTGTTTTTCCGCCTGAGATTTCCAGGTTTTAAGTACGTCCCCCTCCACCAAGGTAAACTTTCCCTGAGCCTCGTAGGCCTTGAAAAAATCACGGACACAGGCAGCAAAGCCACGGTCAATTTCGAAGGCAGTGACAGCAGCCCCACGAGAAAGGATTTCGTCAGTCATGGCACCAAGGCCAGGGCCCACCTCCCACACGGAAGTAGCGTCATCCACCTGCAAGGCATCGATGAGGCGACGACGGGCAGGCCCATTTATAAGAAAGTTCTGGCCAAATTTCTTTTGCATGGCCATTCCTTGCTGATCCAAGAAATTTTTCAGGGAAGAAGGAGAATCGTAGTCAGGCTTTTTCATGGTAACTCCAAGGCGGGAATTCTGGCGAAAAGCTTCACCGGTATTACTAAACAAGTATACAATAGATTCACTAGATGTCCAAGGGGTTCACCTAAGGGAGCCCATAGCAGTGACAGGATAATTGCCCCCACACCCACCGTCATAAAAAGAGAAACCAGGGGAGAGACCACCACAGAGGCAATGATTCCACCGGGCATCATGGTTCCCAAGGAAAGAAGAGTTACTGGAGTGGAAAAAATCTGGGCTCCCACAGAGGCACTAACAGATGTAGCCACAGGTGCAGGAAGAAATCGGTGGGTCAAGGGCTCAAAGTAGGGGCCTATCACAAGGATTCCAGCTAAAGCCAGATAGGACAGCTGGAAGGAAAGTTGAAAAAGATCTTGGGGAGCCAGCACAAGATGAATGAAAAAGCACAGGGAAAGAATCCGGATCATGGGACTTTTAATTCCCCAGATTCCAGTGGCCATTCCCAAGAGGCTGCAGATGGTGGCTCGAAACAAGGAGGGAGTAAGACCTGCAAACCACACGAACAAAAGCACCGCCCCCAAGGAAAGCACCAAAGAAATTTTTCGACCACCGCCACGAAACACTGTTGCCGCCAAGCCTGCAAAAAAGGAAAGGTGCATGCCAGACAAAGCCAGCACATGGGCAAGCCCTGCTGCACGGAAGGCATCTCCCACCGCCTTGTCCGTGTATTCTCCAGAGCCACAAAGCAAGGCCACCAGCAAGCCCCCAGCATCACCCCAGCCGTACATCAGACGCTTAAACTGGAGCCGGCATAGTCCACGGAATTCCTGAATTCTACCCCACCAGCTGTCTTCATAGCCTAAAACTCTACAGGTGGAAGCGTAAAATACTGGCTCCCCGCCCACCACAGAGTTACTGTTAACGGTAGAGTTTTTAGAAGAATTACTGTTTTTTGACAAAGTATCTTTTTTTGCAGAAAAATTTTCCTGCAAGTCAAGATGAAGATAAACTCCCTGCTCCACCAAGCCTACAGCATCAGTTGTAGCAGTTTTGGAAGAAAGGGCTGAATACAACTTTCCTGGATAAAAGGCCTCTACAAAGGCAGCAGGAAGATAAACAGTAGCCCTACCACTAGCTTGTGCCAGTGCAAGCTGATTGCCAGAAACTGTAGTGGCATTATTTCCCGCAATGCTGCCTTGAACTTGATGCAATCGTACCGTGCAACGATACATTTTTCCACTTCCCGTCTTTACTGGGTTGGAAATTACCTGACAATCCAAGGCTTGAACCTGTTGAGGCGGAATGAGACAGGTATAGGGCTCTCGATTCAGCACAGGAACCACCTTGGAATACAGCAAAGCCACCGTTAAAAAGGCGGCTACGCAGATACAGTTTTGTTGAAAAAAGAATAAGATTTGTTTTTTCTGTCCTACCACTTCAATCCTGCCAGCGCGGTGCGGGCAGCTGTAGTGATGGTTTCAGGATATGGTAAATATGTAACATACAAGAGATTGTCGAATGCAGCCTTGTCACCCAGTGCCCCCAATGATTCAATCACTGCCAAAAGCACCTCTTGATCTATGGAGGAAACCTTTTGAGCAGCAGCCGTATTGAGGACGCCCAAGTAATTCACCAAAGCAGAAACAGAGTGGCTGGTGGCCAAACCTTCCAGACAGGTCACAACACCAAGAAACTGCTCTCGAGTAATCAATCCAAGATTGAACTGCTGCTGAGCTTGTACAAAGTACTCTGCTACAATGGAAGCGGCTCGAGTCCAGTCTGACTCATCAATCTGCTGCACTGCAGCCAACTGAAGGGAAAGTGCCTCTGGAGCCATTTTGGAAACATCCTCTGTCTTTATTATAGTAGCGGACAGAGCTTTTTCGGCCAATTCTGCTTTAAAAAGTGAAGAAATTTTATCATTTTTTTGTACAATGAGAAAAAGTCCGTATTTTTCAGCCATAGAATAGTAATCCTGACTAATGTGACGCAACAAGGTGGGCTGAGCACTGGGAATTACTGAGGCAAGGGATGATTCAATAGCTTGGTTCAATTTAGGGCTTATGCTGGAATTCATCAGACGGAAAAGAATCTCAAAGGAATTCGGATCGGCCATGAGTCCCAACAGCTTGATGGCTGCAATGGAAGAAGCCAAGGAATCAGTGGCGGTGGATTCAGCCACAAAGGTATGAATGCCTTCAAGATAGGGAGAAATGAGACGCTTGTTTTTTGACACTGCCACAGACAGGGCATCCAGCACCGCCACCTTGATTTGGCTATCATCAAAAAGCACGAAAATATTCCACAGCAAGGCTCCCTGACGCTGGCTTGCTACCTGCAATACGGGAATGGCAGCCAAGGCCAATTCCTTCATGCCAGAACCAGTTCCCAGAAGGGGCACCTTGTCTTGTACAAATTCTAAGGCTTCTTCTGGAATAGACACCACCAATTCAGGAGTATCATCAGAAATAGAGAGATTTGACAAAAGTTTAGTTTTATCAGCTATTGAACCTGTCACAAAATCGATGTATTGTTGAGGTGCGGTGGCAGAACTTTGAGAAATAGTCTCTGTAGCGAAAACACTACCACAAAGAAAAATAGCTGACAGGGGTACAAGAACCTTTAATACGATAATTTTCCTTTTCATGGTTCCTCCTTCTGTATATATAAACACAGATGTTTGAGGATTGTATCATATTATTTGTTTGATACTCAAGACACTGGTTCTAGCAGAAGTTTCCACCTTACGATACAATGTCTACATGAACAGCACCGGTTTTTCCAAGTTTCTGTTGCTGGAGCTTTTGCTTCTCCTTATTTTTCTCCTTCCTCCCCTAGTGGAATCCCTGCCCCAGCTTTTTGGTGGATTGGATGGTACACTGCAAGGACAAAACCAAGAGGAGATTCTGGAAAAGGCGGTAAACCCTTCGATATTCCCTGCCCTGCTTCAAGGACTTTTTGCTTTTGCCATGTTCTTGAGAAGCAAGGAATTAGACTTGATTTTTGGCAAGGTTACACCAAGCAGCGAAATCGAAAAAAAGTGCCCAACCATGAGCTACCAAGTGAGCCTCCGCTGGTTCCTTCTTGTCTTTGGATTATTGCTGGTAAATAGCTTTCTCTGGAATGGACTTGCCCAAGCTACAGGAAAGGAACCTATTGCAAAAGCCACCATCCAGCTCCATTCCCTTCCCCTTATGATTTTTGCCACTGCCATAGCAGCCTTTTACGAAGAAATCCTGTATCGTTGGTATGGACCAAAGCTTTTGAAGCTCGCTTTTTCTTGTGGAAAACAAATTTTCCAAGGAAAAACAGCTTACCAGAAAAAGAAGACCTCTATACCCTTGATTTTTGTGGAAGCCCTTCTTGTAATAATCTTTGCCCTTTCCCATGGCTATGGAGGTTGGCTTGCAGTGGCAAATGCCCTTATAGCCGGCAGTATCTTGCGACTTTGTGTTATTTACACTGGAAGCGTCTGGGTGGGATTTTTAGCCCACCTTACCTACAACCTTATTCAGTTTGCATTACTGTTGCGAGGCTAATCCCGTGCCAGAGCCTGAAGTGATTCCCAGGTCCAAGGACTAATTTCAAAGCCATAGTTAAGTCCACTTATTTCAAATCCATAGTTACGGCCATCTACCTCGGATTGTAGGTTCACGGAGCTTCCGTCCAAGGAATGAATCTGGGGAATCACGTAATAACTGGAAACCTCTTGGTCAAGCTGAGAAACACTTCCCTCGAAAATCTGCAATACAGCCCTTGAACCACGGCCCGTGTACAGGGTGATTTCTCCCAGCTGATTTTTTCCAAGGGCAACGGAGGGTTCAATCAAGGAGCCACCACGTAAAGACAAAAGTCGGCTTACCTTGGAAGAAAAATCCTCATTTGTAGGCATAATGTTTTTGTGGAAGTTTACGCCTTCCTGATCAAGGAGGGTGATTTCAAGCCCCTGTACATCCTTTTCACCCCTTATACCCAAAAGCTGTCGAGAAACTAAGTCCATTTCAGCCCAGCTTTTTGCAGACACAGAACGCCAAGGGTAAAAATCATCTGCACCAAGATAAATAGGAGATTCTGGAGTTTTTAGATACACCCTATAGCCACTATAATTTTTATCACCAAAAAGAACTTGGGAAACAACAGAACCATCCTGCAACTGAAAGCGAAAGTCATAGCCTTCATGAAGATGGCTATTTTCAGTAGTGTGTCCATGTTCAGTAACAAAACCAAAGCTGGCAAGAGTGGCCTGGTCTTGCTTTTGGGAAACAAGGGAAAGGCTTCGTAGCTGCATCATGGCAGCAAGAAATTCTTCCATACGAGTGGAATCCACGGGAAAAACAAGGTGAGAACTGGTATTAAAGGTGGACTCATCAGCAGTAAAGCCAATCCAGAGGCTTTTTCCAGACAATTCCTTCTTATAAAGAGTCAGAAAAGTATCATGGTGAACCACCTCAACACAGGCCAACTGGGAACTGTACTTTTCGTTTAAAAGCACTGTATCAATGGTTTTTCCAGACAAGGATTTTTTTCCGGTAAAGGCAACTACACACAGTATCGCCAGCACACCACAGGCTCCTGCAAGTATACCAAGATATTTTTTTTCACTCATTGCCAGCCTCCCCCAATTTTTTTGTCGCGGTTCTTTTTATCAGCCACCACAACAGAGCGAGTACAGAGGGCAACAGAGGCAAAAACACTAAATTCAGTAGCAACACCTTGGGGCGACTTTCCACTAGCTCCTGCTGACTCAGCTTGTACAAGGTTTTTGTTAAGGCAGCCTTGTTCTTGAGCTCCAGCAAGGAGTCTTTACCGCAAAGCTGTAGCAAGCCCTTAACCGTAAAGTCAAGATTTCCAAGGCTCCCGGTATATTGCCGCATCAAGGTGGACAAAAAGTACTGGCTTCCCACCACCAGCACCTGACCGCCTCCTGGCAAGGTGGTAATGGCAGAAAGGGCATATTGGGAAGAAAGCTGCCCTGCCTGGGAAGCTGTTTGAGGCAACATAAAAGGATTGGTGACAAACACCGATTCCTTGCTGAAATCTGGGGAAGAAAGCCAAGCAGAAGGTGTGGTATACACCAGAGACTGAGCTTCCATACTGGTGAGAGTAATGGGAGAGCTCCAATAAAACTCCAAATTAAAAGCACGACGAGAAACAGGATGCTCCACCGTGTACTGAGGCAGGGCCTGAATCCACAAGGGATAGTTCACCTGCTGGTACACAGGATTATCCTCCTCACTCAAGAAGGTGGCCTGAAAGCAGGAAATATCCAGCACCAGCTCAGGTCCCACCTCCAGTCCCCAGGAAGCAAGCACTGGCAACAGTTTATCCTCCGTGGGTACCACCGTCCAGTCATCGTACAAGGCAGCAGCGTGGGCAGAAGTCATGACAAAAAGCTTGCCTCCATCTTCCACAAAGCTACGGATTACCTCCACCTGCTGAGCTGTCAGCTGACTGCTTCCAAAAAGTAACACAGGAATTCTTCCCCTGTTCCCGTAATCCAACTGTTCCGCCGCCAGCACAAAATCCTCTGGTGTCAAGACTGTGGGAGCAAAGCCTGCTGCCTCAAGCCAAGGCACCACATCGCCATAATCCTCATCTATGGAAAGACCATTACCACTCATGACAATTACAGGCCAGGCCTGAGTTACAGAGGGAGAAGAAGCAAAAGAACCACCTTCTTCCACCAGTAGCATGAGTCGAGTGGCCATCTCGTATTCAAGGCCCTCAGCAGTCTGGGCAAAGGGAATCACCGCTAGTTGGTTCAAGTATTCCAGCACCACCGCTGAATACACCGTTACCAGCTGAGTGCTATTTCCTTTTGTAGCTTGAATTTGATGGGGAAACACACCTTGTTGCAAGAGACTGTTCTCCAAGCCCTCCTTCACTGGGTCTCGCACCTGCACCTGTACTTGAGAATTGGCAAGGCTATAGAGACGAAGAAAATCCTTTACGTCACGGGCATGGGGATACAATTCCTCCAGTTCTGGAGACACGTAATAGGTAATCCGCAGGGGCTCCACAACAGAAGCAAGAAGCTGCAGACTCATGTCCCCCAAGGAAAATCGCTTGTCTTGAGTAATATCCCAGCGGAAATACCACAGGCTAGACAAAAGAAAAATCAAGGTGGCAACCACAACCCATAAAAATCGTGCCATCATGCGACCACGAATAGTCGTTTTCACAAGCATCCCCTCCGTCTCATCTTCAAGATTCCCGAAGCAATTTTCAGCAGGGCCACAGTAGCCACAAGGTAAAACACCACGTCACGGCTATCCACAATGCCCTTGCTGGCACTGTCAAAATGCCAGGCAAAGGAAAGGCTCTGACAGAGCTGACTCAGCCACCTTGGCAAAGACAGGGAGCGGGGAATCAGGTGGATTCCGTTAAAAACCAGCAAGGCCAAGGAAGAAAGCAGGTAGGCGGCCACTGCTCCTGGACTTACGGAACCAAGAAACACACAGAGGCAACAGGCGGTCATCATAAAAAGCACCATTCCCAGGTAGCCTGCAAAGACCTGAGCCAAGTCAAGGTTCCCGAAAAAGGAAACCGTCACTGGCAAACCAATTCCTGGTAGCAACATGAGGCAGCTGGAACAAAAGGCAGCAAGCCACTTTCCTGCCACCAACTGATTTTCGCTTACAGGAAGGCTCTCGTCAAAGAGCAAGCCTCCCACATCCCACTGGCCCATGGTAAGGGCTGGCACCGCCAAAATCGAAAGGTAGGGAATGACAGAAAAGAAAAAATTCAAGTCGGTGGAACCAAGTCCATAGTCAAAGAAGCTTCCCTTCAAGAAAAATTGGGCTCCCGCTCCAGCACTTATTAAAAAGGTAGCAAAATAAAAAGGAGTCTTTGATAGAATAAGTTTTAATTCTTTATAAAATAGTACTTTAACTACAATTATCCATCTGTAACTAGCAAATAGAAATCCATCAGTGGTTGGAAGTGTTTTCACTATTGACCTCTAAAAGTTGACTTTTCTCCTTCCGTTCCTGCTGTAAGTTTTAGGAAGGCATCCTCAAAGTTCTTTGTGCCAGTGGAAGCAACAATTTCTTGAGCTGAACCAGAGGCAACCAGACGCCCCTTGCAAATAACATGTACCTGCTGACATAGGGCTTCCACTTCTTGCATCAAATGGGTAGAAAGGAGAATAGTTTTTTCACGGCTTAATCTTTTTATCATGTCCCGCATTTGTCGGATTTGGGCAGGATCCAAACCAGACACAGGCTCGTCCAGCACCAATACGGGAGGATTATGCAACAGGGCTTGAGCAAAGGAAAGTCGCTGACGATAGCCCTTGGACAAGTGCTTTATGGGACGGTGAAATACCTCATTCAATTGGCATTCCTCCACCACCCGCTCCACCGCCTGGGAAAGGCTTTCTGAAGCAGTTTTTTCTGCTCCGCAAGCCCTTCCTGCAAACCTCAGTTCACCGACATATTTCAAAAAATCACCGGCAGTAAAACTTGCTATCAGGGCAGGCTGTTCACTGACATAGCCCACAAGACTTCGAACTTCCACAGGAAAAGTTTCCACGTCCCGTCCCATTACTCGTACTTCGCCAGCAGTAGGATAATGAAGACCACAAATTGCCTTCAAAATAGTAGTTTTTCCTGCACCATTTGGTCCCAAAAGACCAGTAATACTACCAGGACCAGCAGTAAAACTTACATCATCTACAGCCTTATAGCCAGAAAAGGAATCAGAATCCCTTCTCCGTGCTTTTTTAAAGCCATAAACCTTTGTAAAAGAATCAACTTCTATCACGAAACAAAGCCCCTACAATGAAATGTTCAGGCAAACCTAGTCCACATAGGGAATGTCAAACATCATGCGATCTCTGGTGAGCACTGTATCTGGAAAAACATTTTTCGCTTCTTGAAGTAACAAGTCCAGCTCCTTGTCAGTGTACCGGGGACTATAATGAATGAGCCCCAGCTGCTTTACCCCACCGTCACGAGCAATGGTGGCAGCCTGCCGAGCAGACATGTGCTTCTTCTCCCGAGCCTGGTCTTCCATATCCTGGGAAAACATACTCTCACAAATTAGCAGGTCAGAACCTTGCACTGCAGGAGCGATGGAAGGAATATACATGGTATCAGTTACGTAGCTGAATTTTCTACCAGAACGCTTTGCACCCATTACCTGCTCTGGAGTGACAATGGAACCATCACTGGCAGTAACACTTTGTCCCGACTGCAACTTTGACCACAATGGGCCCACTGGAACATTCAATGCGCGGGCAGCCTCTGGATTAAACTCACCGGGACGATCTAGCTCCTCCAAGGAATAGCCCACACAGGGCTTAGTGTGGTTCAAGGGAAAAGCCTTAATGTAAAAATCCTTTCCTTCATGAACGGTACAAGGAGCAGTAATTTCTTTTACTATAACAGGATAGTTGATGTACATATCCAAC
Source organism: Treponema sp. (assembly GCA_045630225.1). Taxonomy (GTDB): domain Bacteria; phylum Spirochaetota; class Spirochaetia; order Treponematales; family Treponemataceae; genus Treponema_F. Next base: position 12,299 of record JAZQSR010000030.1, read on the forward strand.
ACCTTACGACTGGTCTCCACGTACTCAGCCACCTTGGGAGGACCGTAAATGTATAAAGGCTCATCTCTATCCACCTGGGAGGAAAGCATCATCAAGCCAGGTAATCCTGTAATATGGTCTGCATGGGTATGGCTAATGAAAATAGCATCAATCTTTTTCCATTTTAAATTCAATCGTCGCAGAGAAACCTGAGTACCTTCTCCACAGTCAAACAAAAACAAATCTCCGTCACGTCGCAACAACACAGAAGTGAGATGACGGTAGGGCAAGGGCATCATCCCCCCACACCCCAAAACAAATGCCTCAAGATTCATGCCTTTACTGTACTGCAAAAAACAATTTCATACAAGTGATAGAAATATATGACAATTTTTTCATTATTTGTTCAAAAAAATCTATTTGACAGTTTTACACTTTTTAATTATCATAGTATTATGGGTATCGAATTGTTAATTGTGGATCCTCAAAATGACTTTTGTACTCCTTCTGGATCCATGTATATAAAGAACGCAGAACAAGATTGCCAACATATTGCTCAATTTATCGATAAATACATAGATGAAATTGATTCTATCCATATTACCATGGATATGCATCCTTACTACCATATTGCCCATCCAATTTTCTGGAAGGACGCAGATGGTAACCAGCCTGCAGTAAACACACTCATTACACATGCGGATTTTGTTTCTGGGAAATACCGCCCAGCAGATGAAAACCTCAACAAACGGGTAGAAGATTACCTTATTAATTTGGAAACCCGTGGCCGATACGTTTTAACCATTTGGCCTCCCCATTGCCTTTTAGCAACTCAAGGGGCTTGTGTAGAAAAACAGGTTCTCGATGCAGCACGAAAATGGGAACAGCATAAGCCTGGTCGTATCATTGATTTTGTTTCAAAGGCCAGTAATCCCATGACCGAGCATTACAGTGCCATTCAAGCTGAAGTACCTGATCCCTCTGACCCTTCTACCAGGATTAACTTTACCCTCATCGATAAGCTCAAGAATAAGGACATTTATGTAGTTGGAGAAGCTCTGTCCCATTGTATTTCCCATACAATCCGTGATTTGTGCCTGTATATTCCAGCTTCCCGAATCACCTTGCTTACTGATTGTACTTCCAATGTGGAGGGATTTGAGGATATTGGAAACCATTTCCTTGTTGAATATCAAAATAAAGGAATGAATACCCTTCTTTCCACAGAAGTTACCCTGTAATTTTCATGACCGATCTTGTTGTTATAGCAGAAAAACTCGTTTTTGGCGGAGAAAGCCTTGCTCGACCGAAGGATGAACATTTTGGAAGCAAGGTTCTCTTTGTTCCAGGCCTCATTCCTGGAGAAGTTGCCCAGGTAGAAGTTGTATCTAATCATAAAGACTATGATCGGGGAAGAATTATTTCTATTTTAGAACCTTCTCCCCATCGGATTGAACCAGTTTGTTCATATTATAATACATGTGGTGGCTGTAATCTACTTCACATTGCTGCTGATTTTCAAGTTCACCTGCGAAAACAAGTTTTACAGGATATTTTCCAGCGAGAAGAAGTGAAAATTCCCCCAGTGGAAGTAGTATCGGGAAATGATTTGGGATATCGCTGTAGAATGCAGCTTACCGACGGTGGACTTCAGCAACGAGGTAAAAATAAAAACCCCGTTTGCATCAGCCACTGTCCCTGCGGAACAAAAGAAATCAATCACTGGCTCCAACAAACAGAAGAAAAGCAGCGTTCAAGGGGCCGCATCCAGCTTTTTGGTGATACTCGAGTGCAAAGTCATCAGGGGGCATTGTGGGCATCCACAGAACGAGAGAACAGTGGGCTGCAAGTTAGTGGCAAAAGCAAGAGAAAACTTCAAGACAAGGTAAAACGTCGTTTTTCTGGAACAAGTTTTTCTCCTGATTCCACCTGTGTGGTGCAGCTTAATCCACCAAATTACCAAAGTAAAACCATAACCTTTGATATTCGAGGATTCTTCCAGTCTAACTTAGAAGTTCTGGAAAAGGCTATCAGCATTCTTCTGGACCATGTACAAGAAATTACCTCTGGTATGGAAGCTGGCCTTCATGGTTCAACCCATGCTCTGGACATTTACAGTGGCGCAGGAACCATCTCCGTCTTTTTAGCTGATTATTTTGACACCCTTACCTTGGTGGAGCATAATCGTGATGCCATTGCTTTTGCTGAACAAAACCTTCGGGGAAAAAACCATGAAAGCTATGGCATCAGTGGAGAAAAATGGGCCAAGGAATTCGGGCCAAAGATTCTAGAAAAAAATCCTCCCCAGCTTGCCTTTGTGGACCCACCACGTAGCGGCATGGAAAAGGGAGTGCGGGACTTTTTGACTACAAGCAAGATTCCCCACATTGCCTATCTTTCCTGTGATCCTGTCACCCAAGCGAGAGATTGCAAGACCTTGATTCAAGCAGGCTATACCATCTCTAAACTATTTTTATTAGATTTTTATCCTCATACTGGCCACATGGAAACCTTGGCATTTTTAGATACATAAAACCTTTGTACGGGAGCATTTTTAATGAATAAATTTTTTTGTAGCATCCTTCTTTTTCTCATATTTTTTCAAAATTCCCTCATTTTTTCACAGAAAAATACTTCTAAAAAAACAACAAAATCTGCCTCTCTACCAGAAGAAACAGTTGAAGAGCCAACCATAGAGCCAAACTGGCAGTTGGTGGTAGGTGGGGCTCCTGTGGGAAATCCCATTATCACAGAATATGGTTT
>JAZQSR010000031.1:0-3414 GCA_045630225.1 Treponema sp.
CACACCGCAGCTTTTGTCGAAAATTGTTGATTCCCTGGACAACATCTATACCGACATGGCAAAGAACATGAACACAGATACCAAGGGTGATGTGTATGAACACCTGCTTGCCAAGTTGTCCACCGCTGGCGTGAACGGTCAATTCCGCACCCCCCGTCATATTATCCGCATGATGGTGGAGCTGCTTGACCCCAAGCCCGAAGATACCATTTGCGACCCTGCATGTGGCACTTCTGGCTTCTTGGTCGCTGCTGGCGAATATTTGAAAGAAAAATATCACGATGCTATTTTCTATAATCGTGAGAAGAAAGACCATTACAATAATCACATGTTCTTTGGCTATGACTTGGATAGAACCATGCTCCGCGTCGGTGCAATGAACATGATGACCCACGGTGTTGATAACCCCAACATTTCCTACCGTGATAGCTTGTCTGATCAAAACTTGGATAATGGTAGATATTCCCTTATTCTTGCTAACCCTCCCTTTAAGGGCAGCTTGGATTATGATACCGTATCGACCGATCTGCTGAAAGTCTGCAAAACAAAGAAAACAGAATTGCTGTTTCTGGCCCTGTTCCTCCGCATGCTGAAAGTTGGTGGTCGCTGCGCTTGTATCGTTCCCGATGGTGTTCTGTTTGGTTCTTCTACCGCACACCAAGCGATCCGCAAGGAAATCGTGGATGGCAACCGCCTTGAAGCAGTAATTTCAATGCCCAGCGGTGTGTTTAAGCCCTATGCTGGTGTTTCTACTGGTATTCTGATCTTCACCAAAACTGGTCACGGTGGCACAGATAAGGTCTGGTTCTATGACATGCAGGCCGATGGCTATTCTCTGGATGATAAGCGGTCTGTGGTTTCCGAAAATGACATTCCCGATATCATTGCCCGATTCCATAATCTGGCTGCAGAAGCAGACAGAGAAAGAACCGATAAGTCTTTCTTTGTCCCTGTGTCGGAAATTGTGGAAAACGGCTATGACTTATCCATCAACAAGTATAAGAAAACAGTATATGAAGCAGTTGAGTACCGTTCTGCACAAGAAATTATGACTAACCTTTATGAATTACAGATGCAGTTTACTGAGGGAATGGAAAAACTCAATGACCTGCTTAGACTGTAAGAGGTATAGCGATGGAACAGTTGGTAAGATTAGGCGATGTATGTACGGTTGTTTCTGGTTCTACACCCAAAACATCAGTTGAAGAATACTGGGGTGGCGATGTTAAGTGGATTACCCCTGCTGAACTGGATGCCGATAGTTATTACATCTATGATTCCGCAAAACATATTACTGAACTTGGCAGAACCAAAACAGGTCTGTCTTATATGCCGACTGGCACGGTAATTTTGTCTTCCAGAGCGCCGATTGGAAAAACGGCGATTATAGGATGCGCAATGTGTTGCAATCAAGGATTTAAGAATTTGATTTGCTCTGATAAGATTTTTAATGAGTATCTGTATCATTTTTTAAGAGCAAAGACAGTCTATCTTAACTCTCTTGGTCGTGGTGCAACTTTCAAAGAAATTTCCAAGGGCATTGTTGAGAATGTCTTAATTCCGCTTCCCTCTATGGTAGAGCAGCATCATATTGCTGACTTGTTTGCTTCTGTTGAGGAACTTATTTGCACAAAAAGAAAGCAGTTAGAACTGTTTGATGAACTTGTCAAATCCCGTTTTATCGAGCTGTTTGATAATAGTGATTATCCGTCAGAACCTCTTGATAACAACGTTATCGAAATGTTCATTGGACCATTTGGCAGCAGTCTGAAAAACGAGTGTTTTGTAGAGGAGGAAAAAGGATTCTGTATGGTTTATGAGCAAAAGCATGCCATTCAGAAAACGATGAATGTACCAACTCGCTATGTTCCCAAGAGCAAATATGAAGAGCTGAAGAGATTTACAGTTATTGGTGGCGATATTATCGTAAGTTGCCGTGGAACAATTGGTGAGATTTTCATTGTTCCCAAAGATGCACCTATGGGAATTATGCATCCTTCTATTATGAAAATTCGACTTGACACCACAAAGTATAATCAAAAGTTTTTTGTATTTGCTTTGGAACAGTATATGGATGAACATAATGCCGAAGCGAAGGGTAGTGGTGTAAAAATGGCAGTTAGCGCAACGGTATTAGGACAATCTGATTTTGTTGTACCGCCAATAGAAATTCAAAACCAGTTTGCTGCCTTCGTCGAACAGACCGACAAATCAAAATTGGCAGTACAGAACAGTATTGCCGAATTGGAAGAACTGAAAAAATCTCTCATGCAGAAATACTTCGGATAATGGTTGACTAAACCATGTCCAATAAGGAAGTGAAGCCATGACAAACTTTGACTTTCTGAAAAAAGAAAAGAAATTTTCCAGCTTTGCAAATACTGCAATAACCGCAGAAACGCTTTTTCAGATTGACATACCCTCCTGTGTGTTCAATATCCGCAGGGCAATGGAGTTTGCTGTCAAATGGATGTATTCTGTTGACAGCTCCCTTGTTATGCCCTATCAAGATACCCTTGTTACTCTAATCAATACGGTGGAGTTTAAGGATATCGTGGGCAATGACCTGTACCGTCGTTTGAACTTCATTCGTATGGTTGGTAATAATTCTGCCCACAGCAGTAAAACCATCACTCCCGAACAGGCTCAGATCGCCCTTGAAAACCTGTTCTACTTCATGGATTTCATTGCATATTGCTATGCAAATGAATATGAAGAACAGAAATTTGATGCTGCACTTCTCACCCAGAAACAGGTAGCTGCTGCTCCCCAGCCCGATCTGGATGTTGATATTCAAAAGTTAATCGCTGAAAACCAAGCATTAAAGGACGAGCTGACCAAGAAGCGGCAAGAGCAGGTCCAGACCTATGTTCCCAAGCCTTTGGATATTTCCGAGTTTAAAACACGGAAAGTCTATATTGATACCATGCTGATCGATGCTGGCTGGACATTGGGCAAGGATTGGTACAACGAATACGAGCTTCCTGGTATGCCCAACAAGTCCGAGGTTGGCTATGCAGATTATGTACTGTTTAGCGATGATGGCAAGCCTTTGGCTGTCATTGAAGCAAAGCGCACCTGTAAAGATGTTGCTATCGGACGGCAGCAAGCAAAACTGTATGCGGATCTGTTGGAAAAGAAGTTTGGTCGCAGACCCATTATCTTCCTTACCAACGGTTTTGATACCCGTATTTGGAATGACCGCTATTATCCCGAACATCGGGTTAGCGGTATCTATTCCAAACGGGATCTGAAAAAAGAATTTAATAAGCTCACTATGCGCACAAGCTTGACCAATGTTCGTGTGGATGACAATATCTCTGGCCGCTACTACCAGAAAGAAGCTGTAAAGGCTGTTTGCCGCGCTTTCGATGCTGAGAATCGTCGCAAGGCATTGTTGGTTATGGCAACGGG
>JAZQSR010000032.1:0-7537 GCA_045630225.1 Treponema sp.
CTCTGGTACTAGGGTAAAAATAACTGTAATTATAGGTATCAGAGTAAGCCACATCAAGTGTTCCATCCATTTTGCTTTCTGGGGAAAGGCATAGTTAAAACAAAAAAAGAAAAAGGTTATGCTAGAGAAAGCAACGGGAACATAGACAAATGAAGTGAGTCGGGGTAATAAATCTGTGTCTGGAGTCAGAAAAAAGCAGGCACGGAGAAGTTCCCATAATCCCATGAAAAACAAGAAAGCTTGGTGATATATCTGAAAAGGCATTTTTATAACCTTATAGCCTCTCATGCCAACTAAACAAAATGTATAAAGAGCTACTAAAAGGCGTAAAATACCATAGACAAGGGTAATATAATTTAGAGAGGACATAGAATACATCAGCGTTCCTCCTTGTGTTTTCTTTTGGTATTATACATATCCACGTCAGCTGCTTTTAAGCATTCTGCTATGTTCACGCTGGTATCAGTGGCTGTGGCAACACCTACTGAAATACCGATTTTGTGGGGTTCGAATTCCTTATGTTGCTCCATTTTTGAATCAATACTTTGAATAATTGACCGAGCGATAGGCTCTTGGGTTCTTGTTAAGATAATCAAAAATTCGTCGCCACCTAATCTAAAAATTGCATCATCTTTACGGACGCTGGTTCTCAGGGCTTCATAGCATAATTTAATATATTTGTCCCCTTGGTCGTGGCCTAATTTGTCGTTTATTCCTTTCAGATTATCTATATCACACATAAGGAAGGAGACTGGAAAAAAACTGGGATTAACAAGTTCCTTCATTTTTACTTGTAAATAATGTTGGTTGTAACAATTACACAAAGAATCTTTAAAGGCTTTATTTTCCAAGTTTGCAAACAATTTTTGAATGGTATGGAGGGGAAGCATCATCATGACTTGTCCCTGTTTGTTTTTGTTTCGTTCACTGGTGATTACTTGTTCTTGTAAAAAAAACAAGTTTTTAGTATCTGTTTGTTGAACGACATGTCTTGCAGTGGGTGTTTCCATTTCTATCTCGGACTCTTCTATATCTAAAATAGTAAAATGGTCCAAGAATTCCTGTTTTTTTATATATTGATTTGGTAGTTTTTTTATGGTTGAAAAAAGATGATTTCCTCTGGAATTAGTGTGAATGAAGATATTGTCGTTATTTAAAATCATTACAGGAAAGGGAAGGATTTCCAGCAATCGATTGCGACCTTTTACGATAATTTGATCTGCTGTGTCGTAGTACATGGCCAGAAATAAGAGAATCATACTGCTGGAACTAGCAATAGATGGCACCCAGAAGAACACATTGTTCTTGTTCCCGAAGGTTGCAAAGGCATTGTATCCAACAAAAATAGCTAGTGCCAGCATGGCAGCCTTACTACCAAGAGTGGATTCTGAGGGATATCTGATTGCTTTGTAAAATACAACGAAGACTCCCGTTAAAACAGTGATATAACTGCATACGATATGGACATAAAATAAAAAATGGTATTCTTCACGTATATCTCGGTAGGGAATGTAGATAACATTTCTGGTAAAAGTGATGGAAAACTTCTGCAAAGGGGGAAGCAATACTGTTGTACCTACAATGCAGGGAATGATAAGAATCCAAGAAAGCTTTTTTATGAGGGTATCTTTTTGGGGCATGGTGTAAGAAATACAAAACAACATAAAGATGGGGCCTGCAAATGTTATGGCGGCATAGATAAAAGGACTGATAATAGGAAGTAATTGTGGTGTGGGACAGAGATAGAAAATGCATCCAAAGAATCCCCAGACACTTAATGTGGCAATAAAATACTGTAGGTATTTAAATGCCGGAGCGTGAGATTGCTTACTTTGACCGACAAAAAACAAGATAAACCCAGAAAAGGCTACTGTGCCTCTCAAGGCTCCTTGTAAAGATGTCAAGTATTGGATTGTTGTAATGGTTTCCACAGAAAAATATTATACCGTATTATTTGAAAAAAACAACTTTTTCTTTTATTTATTTTACCAGTTTTGTAGATTTTTCTTCACCTTTCTTTTTCTGCATGATACACTGGAATCATGAATTATACTTTGCTCAACAGTGATGACGAAATAAAAAATCTTCTTGCCCGCTGGGAACAAAACAACATACAACAGATAGCCATGGATTTTGAAGGTGAATTTAATCTCCATTGCTACGGTGAACACCTTTGCCTGATACAGATTTTTGACGGAAGTGATTTTTACTTGGTGGATACCATTTGTGCCGACCAGCAAGCTTCTCGCAAAAATGCAGAATCTGCTGGCAAGCCCTTTGTGGACTTTTGCAAGGTTGATGATAGCTTTCATGTAACGGAGGTGGGCTTGCGGCTTTTGCTGGAAGCTCCACAAATAGAAAAGCTCTGGTTTGATTGTGCTTCCGATGGAGAATTAGTATGGAAGAAATTCGGCATTCAGTTGAACAAGGTGTACGATGTGTTTCGTGTGGCAAAGGTGTTGGGCTTGGTGGGCCCCGGCTTGGCAGGAAATCTTGCGGCCTTGACGGAGCGATTCGTTACTGGAGCTAGTAGGGAGAGTCAAGGGCACGTGCAGCAGGACTCCCTATCTAAAAAGCGGTTGCAACAAACAAACTGGATGAACCGTCCCCTTTCTGATGCCCAGTTGGAATACGCATTAAAGGATGTGGCCAATCTTTTTGCCCTACGACAAGCTCTGGACCAAGAAGCTCGTTCAAAAAAACTTTTGTCTCAGGTGCGAGCTACCATGAAGGGGATTCCTCATCTGAGCAAGGAACGTATTCCTGGTTACATGAAAATGCCTGGCTACAAGCGAATGAAAGTTCACCAGCAGATTTTCCTCCGTCATTTTTTTGAAGCACGGGATTTGGTGGCTCGCCAGCTAAATAAGCCTCCCTTTCAGGTGTTGGACAAGCACTTGCTGGTGCAGCTGTCACAAAAGGCTCCTTTGGTACGTGCCCAATTTGTAGCTGAACTGGGAACAAAATCTCAGGCGGCTCGAATGCTCCTTCCCTTGTTAGAAGAAGCTAATAAGGCCGCCCAAGATGAGATTGCTAGATCTGGCAAATAGAACCTTATCTGATGGACTCTATGTTTTTCTTGCCAGCGGGCACAAAGGGCAGTACGTTTTCTGCTTGGCCTACAGGTACTCTGATAAAGCGGGGGCCTGAGCCAGCTGGTGGAAAGGCGATTTTTGCCCAGTCTTGATTTTCTGCTACATCAGCGGTGGTAATGCCAAAGCCTGCTGCAATGGCCAGAAGGTTTGGGGATTTTTGGTAAATGCTGGCAGAATAATTCTTGTTGAACAAGAATTCCTGCTGTTGGCGAACCATTCCCAAGGCTCCATTGTCCAGCACAAATACGGTGACATCAAGATTTTCCTCTGCCAAGGTGGCCAGCTCTTGAATGTTCATCATGATGGAGCCGTCTCCAGTAAAGCACAGGACACGGCTACCGGGATTTGCCATGGCTGCTCCCAAGGCGGTGGGCAGTCCAAAGCCCATGGTTCCCAGTGAACCGCTAGTTAAAAGTTGTCGTGGCCGCTGAATGGGATAAAACTGGGCTGTCCACATTTGATGCTGACCTACGTCGGTGGCAACAATGAGGCTGGCAGGGTCAAGTCCTTCCTTTGCGGCTTGTGCTGGTATTGATGCAATAAACTGTCGTGGATTGATTTTCTCTGAACCAGCTGCTTCTAGGGCAGTTTCTCTTTCCTTCTGGTACATGGCGGCCATATCTTGAATCCAGCTTCCAGTGGAGGATTTCATTCCATTTCGGGATTTTAATTCTTGAATCCGCAGGGTAATGGCAGGGAAGGCTGACTGACAATCTGCTACAATGGAATGGAAGGAAGGCAGAATCTTATTCACTTCTGCTGCATCTATATCTATATGAAGAATCTTTGCATTTGGACAGAATTGGGATACAATTCCTGTGGCTCTGTCATCGAATCGAACTCCCGCTGCCAACACTAAGTCTGCCTGATACATGGCTGTGTTTGCAGTGTGGGAGCCGTGCATACCCACCATGCCGCACCATTTTTCATCAGCCTCATCAATACAGCCAATTCCCATCAAGCTAGAAACAACAGGCATGGGAACCTCTTGCAACAGGGCTGCCATTGCTGTAGCCACTTCTGGAGAATTGCAGCCACCGCCTGCATAAAAAACAGGTCGCTTTGCAGAAAGAAGCTCGTGACCAAAAATGTCGATGGCCTGAGCTAAATCTGCTCCCAAGGTGGGGAAGCGGAGGGCAAAGTGCTGGGCTGTGCCGGGCTGTGGCCATTGTTCAAAGGTGGCGGTGGCAGTTTGCACATCACGAGGAATATCGATGAGTACGGGGCCTGGACGACCAGATGCAGCAATGGCAAAGGCCTGGGGAATGACGGTGAGCAATTCCTCTGGGGACTTAACCATGACACTGTGCTTGGTAATAGGGAAGGAAAGGCCAAAGGTGTCGGCCTCTTGGAAGGCGTCTGTTCCAATAAGCTGGGAGTTCACCTGACCGGTAATGGCCACCATAGGAATGGAATCGCTTCTGGCATCGGCAATGGCAGTTAACAAGTTCATGGCACCGGGACCACTGGTGGCAATGCAAACGGCGGGCAAGCCTGTAGTTCTGGCTATTCCCTGGGCAATAAAGCCCGCTGCCTGTTCATGGCGAACGAGCACATGATGAATGGAGCTAGCATTCAGCTGATTGTACAAGGGCAGTACGGAACCACCAGGAATTCCTGCCACCATGGTAATGCCCTGCCTTTCCAGCAGTTCTACGATAATCTGGGCTCCAGTTGCTTGAATCATTTCTTCCTCCTAAAAAAAAGACCCTCCAAGGGGAGGGCCTTTTCATCTGTATGTTATGCCACACTGACGACGCATCATCTCCCACAATAGGTAAAGCCTGAGACTAGGACAGAGAAGACACCATTGTTCAATGTAACAAGTGATTTCATATTTTGAGTATAAAGAATGAAGGATTCTCTGTCAATATTTTACTTTTATTTAAGAGAATTAAGCTACACTTTATGAACAGAAAGGATTGTCTGTAGAATTCCAAGAACGAGCCTTACTATGGTGTTTGTGGAGATAAAACAGTGGGTTAACTCATTGAAAAATAGTGAGTTAACTCATTAAAAAGTAATGATTGCAAACTCTATACAAGGGGCAAACTTTATCATAAAATCACCTCGAATTCTTTTTTTGGGAGAGCAATATGTATTCTGAAGGTAATTTTTTTCAAATAGCACAGAAATCCATGAAAAAATTGGTACTGGCGACTTGTGGGTTGTTGGCGATTATGATGGGGCTCCTGTGTGCGGGATGTCAGAACGAGTTGGCACCAAAGCCATCTACCACAAAGGTGTATGAGTTCACATCAAGCCCTCGGATACTCACTGATTATAAAAGCCCTAATAACACTGGTGCAGAATATACCTACGTGGCTTTTGGGGACTGGCCTCAAACCCTCAAAGAGAAAAATGTCAAAATCGGAAGTGAAAGTTTTACTAGAGGTGGATTGCTCTATGAGATGGGTAGTGACGGTAACTACTATGTAAAGCAAGGTCGTGATTACTATAAGGTTGAACCCATTGTGTGGCGTGTATTGAACAAGGAGTATGCCACTATGGGAGAAGCCTTACTACTGGCAGAAAAAATCCTGACAGGTGGTATTCCCTATCATGTGCACACTGATGATAGAACAATTGAGGGAGCTGGTACAAAGGCTGAAAATCGAGACACTGTCATCCCAAACGATTACGTGTATAGCACCCTTCGTGCATGGCTCAACGGTAAGTACGAAAGCGATGACCCTCAGAAAAGTGAATATACTGAAAAGGGATTTCTGCAAACAGCTTTTACCCATGAGGCTCAGAAACTGATTACACCGACTGTTATAGACAATAGTGGAACAAGTGCTATCGATGTAGAAAAACCTTTAGATGAAGCTATAGATTATGCTTGTAAAACTATTACTGATAAAATCTTTTTGTTAAGTAAACAAGAAGCCACCACAGAATGCTATGGCTTTGCAAAGGAAGATGAGTCTGGAGATGGAAATACTCGTATTCGAGTTACTACGGACTATGCTAAGGCAACAGGTGAATTGATGACAGATAGCCGTTGGTGGCTCCGTTCACCCTACAATAGTCAAGGTGGCTATGGAAGAGTTATCAATGAGGATGGTAGCTCCACTATTAATCTTGTTACAACCGATTATGTTGGTGTTGTTCCAGCTCTGTACATTATACTTCAGTAAAATTAGTTCTAGGGCGTTGAATCTTTCTTAGCAACTAGGATAATTTAAAATAGAAAATCCCTAGTCACGGTGAAGTGAATTGCACTCCATCTGTGACAAGGGATTTTTTAACCAGCCTTATGATGATGGTTTACTTAAATGCTGGCTTTCGCTTTTCCAAGAAAGCGGTAAGTCCTTCTTCGGCGTTGGGATGCATGCGAACGGCTGCTTGGGTGGCAGTTTCTTCCTTCAGCATGGTTTCCAAGTCGGTTTGGAAGGATTTATTCATCATGGCCTTGCTGGAAATGTAGCAGTTCAGAGGGCCAGAAGCAATCTTTTTTGCCAGCTTTAAGGCTTCTTCTTGCAGCTGGTCTACAGGATATACGTGGTTTGCAAGGCCGATTTCTTTCATCTCGGCAGCTTTAACAGGACGCTGGGTTAGCATCAATTCTTTGGCCTTGTTCAAGCCTACAATGCGGGGCAAAAGATAGTGGCAAGCACAGTCAGGAATCAATCCCACCTGTCCAAAGGCCACGATAAATACGGCATCTTCTGCTACCAAGGCAATGTCGGCTGCCATCAGTAGGGAAACACCAGCTCCTGCAATGGCTCCATGGGCTGCGGCCACTACTGGCTTGGGGAAGGTATTCAGCAGGGTAGTAAAGCCTCCTGCTACACTCATAAAGTCAAAGAAGGCGCTTTCTGTGGTAATGCCCTTCATTTCGGCAATGTCACCACCGGCACAAAAAGCTCGGCCTTCGCCCCGCATCACCACACAACGAACTTCATCGTCGGTCTTGGCAGCTTCAAAGGCTACAGTCAAGTCGGCAAACAGCTGCTTGTTCATGGAATTCATGGCCTTGGTACGATTCAAGGTAACGATTCCAACGTTTCCATCCTTTTGGTACAATACAGTTTCAAGTTCCATAAGGTTTCCTCCTGTTGACTTCTATTATATCATAGGATTTTAGAATCGCAAAAGAAAAATGGCTAGGAAGACCGTGTATATCTCCATCTGCGGAAAGAATCTGAATGTTTTCTACGAAGGAAGTAGTTCTTGTATCTGAGAAATGGTGAGACCAGACAAATCAGCAATATCTTCAAGTTCATAACCTCTGGCAATGAGTTTTTTTGCTGTTTCCAAGGCTTTTTGGTGGGCTCCTTGTTGGAGGCCAGCTTCACGACCTTTATCAAAACCTTCCTCGTAGCCATCATATCGAGCATCAGCCATTGTTAATGCAAGTGTCATGTAGAGCCTCCTTTCAATGGAATTGTTTTTCAGTGTGGTGATGCTGTCTGATATGGTTTGAGTTAGGTCAGATT
>JAZQSR010000033.1:0-29508 GCA_045630225.1 Treponema sp.
CGCCCTGTCTCGCATCTACACCTTTGGCCCTACCTTCCGAGCTGAAAATTCCAATACTACTCGTCACTTGGCAGAGTTCTGGATGATTGAGCCAGAAATGGCCTTCTATGACTTGGCAGACAACATGGATTTGGCAGAGGAATTCGTAAAATACCTGCTGAACTGGGCCTTAACCAAGTGTCGTGCCGACATGGAATTCTTTGACCAGCGTATTCAAAAGGGCTTGATTGAAACCTTGACCCACGTGGTAAACTCCGACTTTGCCCGTGTTACCTACACCGAGGCTGTAGCTGAGTTGGAAAAGAATGCCGACAAGTTCCAGTTCAAGCCCTACTGGGGCTGTGACCTCCAGAGCGAGCATGAAAAATACCTTACCGAGGTGGTGTATAAAAAGCCTGTTATCGTAACAGACTATCCCAAGGAAATCAAAGCTTTTTATATGAAGCTTAACGAAGATGGCAAGACTGTTCGAGCCATGGACGTGTTGGTACCTGGCTTGGGTGAGATTATCGGTGGTTCTCAGCGTGAGGCCGACTACGACACCCTGCTGGGCCGCATCAAGGACTTGGGGTTAAATCCAGAGGATTACTGGTGGTATTTGGATTTGCGCAAGTTCGGAACAGTTCCCCACTCAGGATTTGGACTGGGATTTGAGCGTCTGTTGCTTTATGTTACTGGCATGGGCAATATCCGTGACGTTATTCCCTTCCCCAGAGCTCCAAAGCTGGCGGATTTCTAGTTTGTATTGTTGGAAAGGATGTGGCAATTGTGCCACCTCCTTTTTCTCATAGTAAAGGTTGTATGGCGAAAATATAGATAAGGACTGTTATCATGAGATTTGTCAAAAAAACGATGTTCGGAGTAGTTTTTGCTCTCTTTATTTTGGCCTGTGCCTTTATTCTTCTTTCCATTATCAATTTTTATCACGAGCTTCAAGACAAGGAAGCCACGATTCAAGAGTCAAGTTTATTAGACCTTTCTCAATTTACCAGTAACTACATGGATGTAAAGCTGGAGGGATATTTAAGTACTCTCCATGGCCTTTCAGACCTTATTCTTTTAAAAGATATTCCTTGGGAAACTGTTCGTGAACGATTAAATGCCATTGTTCAACGGCAGGAATTCCTCCATCTGGGGCTAGCGTCTTTGGATGGGCAGGTCTGGGCTACCGATGGAGCGACTGAATATATTATTGATATTTCAGGAAGGCCCTACTGGCAGGACTTGTTGGCAGGAAAGGCTGTTATTACCGATGCTCAGGATTCCTTGGTAAGCTCTAAGCAAATCTTTGTGGTGGCAGTACCCATTATGAATCGGGAAAACCAGGTGGTGGGAATTGTCCATGGAGCCATTGCTTTAAGTGAGTTTCAAGGCTATGAGGATTCCCGTTTTGAAATGAGCAGTTATCTTGTTTTTGTTGTGGATAATACTGGTTCTTTTATTCTTCGTGACCACAAGCATCCTGAAGCTTGGAATTACACTTCAATTTTTGATGAACTGGAAACCATCGGTGATGGGCAGGATCAAGATGCTATCCGCCGTCAATTGTCAGAAAATTTGGTAGTACAAACAGAAGCTATCATTGTCGGCAAGGAATACATCCTCAGTTTTTCCCCCCTTTCCATGAACAATTGGTATACCGTGGTTTTAATGCCCAAGGACGAAATCAATAAGCACATAGATGTATTGTTAGATGATAATATCAATATTTTGTTGATCTGTGTAATTATCCCCCTAGTATTCTTGTGTCTGATCTTCTTTTTCTTTATGCGACAAAAGGTTCAGATGGAAAGAACCAAGGAATATCAATTACGTGAAAAACTTTTTTCTGATATAGATGGATTTATTCAAGCTGATTTAACTGAAGACAAGGTGGTGTACTGTTCTCAATCCTTAGACTTGCCAGATCTTACCATCCCCTTTTCCCACTTGACAGAAGTCTATATTCGTAAGGCTGTGGATGAAGATTATCAGGAACGATTGATGCGCATCCTCTCTGTGAACAATCTTTTGGAGTTGTATGGTCAAGGCATTGCCCGTATTTCCCAGGAATACAAGGCTAAGGACAAGGGCGGCAAGTTCCGCTGGTTTCAGTGTGATGTTCACATGGAGTTCGAGGAGGATACAAAGAGTATTATCGTCTATTTTATCCTTCGTAACATCGATACGAAAAAGCAGATGGAGGCTATACTCAAAACAAAGGCAGAGAGGGATAGTCTAACTGGTTTGTATAATCGTAGTACTGCCACAGACCTTATCAATGTGTTCCTCCATCTGAATTCTCATTCACCCTTAGTATGTCATGCCTTTGTGATTTTCGATTTGGACAACTTTAAGGTGTTGAATGATACCTTGTTACACAAAACAGGAGACAAGGCTCTCCAAGATGTGTCATCCATTCTGACTAATTTCTTCCGACGGGGAGATGTGGTATGTCGCTTGGGTGGAGATGAATTTGTTGTGTTTCTGAAAAATATTGACTATGAACATCTTGAGCCAAAAATGCATCGTCTCATGAAGGAATTGCGACTGACCTATTCTCAAGATGATAAATCTGTAACTATTTCTGCATCTGCTGGTGTGGCCATTTCTCCTGCCAACGGAACCACCTTCAAGGAATTGTATACTGCAGCAGACAAAGCTCTGTATCAAGCAAAGCATGACGGTAAGTCCTGCTTCCGCTGTGCGCCAAATCCTTGATGAATAAATTTTTGTGCATTTTATTCTGAAAATCTCCGAAAATGATAAGGCTACATAAAATGAAGTCACTTTGTTTCTTGTGGAAGTTTAAATTGTTATTGTAGTGAATATACCGATTTTATTTTGGGAGGAATTATGAAGAAATTACTTTGCATTCTTGCAATAGTGTCATCTTTTTCTTTTGTGTTTTCTATAGATTTGCCTGTAGGCGGAGATTATATCTTTCGGTTGTCAAATCCAGAGGTTTTAGCTGGTGCAGCTTCTTCTGCTGGTGGTGGATTTTATACCTCTGGGCCCAGTGCCATTATCAATAACCCTGCATTAACTGCAAATGATCAGCGAATTATGCTTAATCTTGGGTATACTGCATTGTTTAGTTCCGAAGAAAATGCTGGATTTGGTTCCGGTATGCAATTGGCCCTGCTGATTCCTACCCATCGAGGTGTGTTTACTGGTATTCTAGATGGACTTTTTTGTGATGTGGGAAAACTTGAATACGGTAACATGGTGAATTTTAAAGGTGGTTTTTCCAAAGATATTACAGATCGTCTGTATGCTGGTATAGCCATTAGTGCTGGTAGTCGCTGGGCAAAGGGAAGTGACTGGCATTTGGCCTTAGACATGGGCTTTGTGTACCACTGGGGAAATCTTGGTTTTTTGAAGGATACTCGTATTGCTGGTACCCTCATGAACTTGGGAAAACCATATGAGCTTGGTATGCCAAGTCTTGCTACACCAAAGGTGGGTATTGCTGGAACCTTGTTTTCCCTGTCTCATGATAATGTTGTAGGAGGTTTTTCTGCTGACCTGTCCTTTCCCATGTTTGTAAATATGGTTTTTGATGCAGGTCTTCAACTCCGCATTGCCAAGATTATTACCATAAAGAGTGGCTGGCAGTTTAATGTTCGTGATACTGCAAACAAGGATTATAATTTGTTGCCTTCTCTGGGTGTAACGGTACGTTTTGGCATCAATACAAAGAAGAACCAGTTTATGATTGATAAGGGCTGGCAGCAAAGTGAAATTACTACAAGCGGCGCTTGGCAGAATCTGTATCAAGGTGTTCACGCAATTTCTGCTGGTGCAGCCATTAACTTAGGTTTGCGAGACACTGAGGCTCCAAAAATTAACCTTTGGAATGAGGAATAAAGGATAAATAATGAAGGGAAAGATTTGTTTTGTAGTTTTTATTTGTATGCTTTTGGGAATGAGTTTCCCTGCATTTTCCCAAACGGAGAAAATTTATATTTCTCCTAATAGCGATGGTGTACAAGATCAGTTGGAAGTACCCTTATCCATTACGGATAAGCGTTATATTCGAGAGTGGCAGTTTATCATTGAAAATGAGAACAATGGGATTGTCCGACGAATTGGCAACAAGGTAAGCCATCCAGAAAAATTGACCTTTAAGAATTTCTTCAGTCGATTATTCTCTGCAAAGAAGGGGGGCGATGTTCCCAATTCAGTGATTTGGGATGGTTCCTTTGATTCGGGAGAAATTGCTCCTGATGGAATTTATTTTTACTATATGACTGCTAGTGATGATAATGGCAATGTGAGTTCAACAAAACGTTATGAGGTAGTGGTAGATAATACGCCACCAGTTATTAATCTTGCTCAGCCTGTTTCTGACAATGAAAAGATTTTTGGTGAAGGCCGTAAGTTGGAGTTTAATGTAGAACAATTTGGTTCCCAGGAAAATTTGTGGACAGGTAGTTTTGTAGATACTACAGGAAACGTTGTTCGAAGTTTTACTTGGCAATCAGATACTCCAGATTCTTTTGCTTGGGACGGACGTGACGACCATGGTGTTCCCGTTCAAGATGGAGTATATACCTATACTATTACTTCAACTGACTTGGCAGGAAATACCGCAGCCTTAACGCAAATTACAAATATTATCTATTCTGCTGAAAAGCCAAGTACAAATATTCTTATCAATGGTAGTCGCTATTTTTCTCCCAACGGAGATACCATTCAAGATACCATGTTGTTTGATGTAACCATTCCTGCTGGTAGTGGTAGAAATAGCCTTGCTCACTGGAATATTGATATTGCCAGCACTTCTGGTACTGTTGTCCGCAGCTTTTCTAGTGATGAAAATCCTCCTGTAGTTCTTTTCTTTGACGGAACTGATGGAAATGGAACTGTGCTGGAAGATGGTTCTTATCAGGCAATTGTAACTGCTCGATACTCCAATGGATATGAAACACCAGCCTTGCGTTCACCTATTTTTGTGCTGGATACTGAGGCTCCTTCCGCCACCGTACGATCTGATTCTCAGATTTTCTCTCCAGATGGAGATGGTCGTCTTGATATATTAAAGATTTACCAAGAAGCATCCCTTGAAAAGGAGTGGAAGGGTGAAATTATAAATGAAAGCGGAAAGGTTGTAAGAACCTATAATTTTGGTGGTCATCCTTCAGACTCCTTCTTGTGGGAAGGTCTGGATAGTCAGGGGCGTCTTTGTGATGATGGAAATTACACCTATCGTCTTTCTGCCACAGACCAAGCAGGAAACAAGGGAGAAACCATTTCTCAAAGCTTTGAGTTAAATACAGGTACCACAGAAGTTATTCTTACTGTGCAGCCTCCTGCCTTTTCTCCCAACGGGGATGGTGTGCAAGATGCTGTAACCTTGACTCCTGTAATCAAATCTAATAGTGGTGTTGCTTCCTACGATCTGCAAATTATGGATGCCAATGGTCTCACCGTTAAAACCTTCACTGGAACTGGTAGCCTGCCTTCTCGTATTTCTTGGAATGGCTTGGCCGACAATGGTGAGCGTTGTACTGACGGAAGGTATTCTGCTGTTTTGGAAACAGTTTCTAAAAATGGTAGTTTAGCTAAAACCTCCTCCCAGCCCTTTACCATGGATACTGTAGCTCCAGAAATAAGTGTCACAACACCATATCTCTTGTTCTCTCCTGACGGGGATGGCAGCAAGGATGTGCTTGATTTTACGGTTAAATCAAGTGATGAAGAAAAATGGATCGGTCGCATTGAGCGTGAAAATGGTGCCTTGATTCAAGAGATTGTTTGGGAAGGTGCCGCTGAATCCTTCCAGTGGGACGGAACAAATGATTCTGGAAACTTGGTGGAAGATGGCAAATTCAAACTGACTATTTCTTCCCAAGATGCAGCGGGAAATAAGGCTGTGGCTTCCGTTACTGGTTTGCAAATGGATACTCGCCAAGGAAAGGTTTACCTTACTGCTGACCAAAACATCATGTCTCCCAATGGAGATGGATTTAAGGACCAGCAGAAATTCACTATCCGCCTTACCTTAACTGAGGGGATCGATTCTTGGAGCTTTGACATTAAAAATGCCTCTGGTGCTGTAGTGCGATCTTGGAATCAGAATGATTATAAAGATGTGCCAGACACAATTTTGTGGGACGGTTTGTCTGCTGCAGGCATTCCTGTAGAAGGGAATTTAACAGGAAATATTACCATCAATTATGCTAAGGGTACTGTTTTGACTGCTACAACTTCACCCTTTATTAGTTCTGTAACATCACCTCAGCTTACGGTTCGGACTGCACCTGAGTACTTCAGTCCCGATAATGACGGTGTAGATGACGACTTGTTCATTGCATTGGGTGCCCTTTCTGCAGTACCGCTCAAGACATGGTCTTTCCAGGTGTACGATCCAGAAAACGGAAAGGTATTCTGGTCTCGCTCTGGCTCTGGCACCGTAACTGAACGTCTTGTATGGGATGGACGAGGAAATAATGGTGAGCTTGTACAGTCTGCTTCCGATTATCCCTTTGTTTTCTCTGTGTCTGATGAACTGGGAATGTCTTCTGAGATTGCAGGTATTATTTCTGTGGACGTACTGGTACTTCGGATTGGTGACGTGTTGAAAATGCAAGTTCCTTCAATTATCTTCCGCAGTGATAATGCAGACTTTGCAGGTAAGGATGTAGATCCTAAGAAGGGCTTGGAGCAATCTGTTATCGACAATAATATTCGAGTATTGAAGCGTATTGCAGAAATCTTGAATAAGTTCAAGGATTACACTGTTCGCATCGAAGGTCATGCCAATAATCTTAGCGGTACAGAAGCAGAAGAAACTTCTACCGCTAATGGTAATATTCCCTTGGTTCCGCTGTCTGAGGCTCGGGCAGAGACCGTGCGCAAAATGTTGATTGAATTTGGTGTATCTTCTCACCGTCTTTCCACAGTTGGTGTAGGTGGACGGCAGCCAGTAGTTCCTCGTGAAGACAGGGACAATTGGTGGAAGAACCGCCGAGTTGAATTTATTCTGAATAAATAAGTGAGAAAAAGAGGAGACAAGATTTTGCTCTCCTCTTTTTTTTATTTAAAGAACATGGTATACTCATAATAAGTTCAAAATTGGTAGAGAGTTTTGAAAATTTAGGAAAAAAGGGTAGGTAGGGCTTTTATATGAAGTCTGCAGAAGAAAATAGCTTGCTTTTCAGCCTTCTGGAAGATGTAGAAATAATTCCATTTTTTCAACCCATTATCAACATAAAGGCTGGAAGGATCTTTGCCTACGAGTCTCTTGTTCGTGGTCGTTGCAAGGCTACTGGAAAACTCATTTCACCAGTAGAATTGTTTGAATTAGCTGATTCCCTCAAGGTGACACGAGAGTTTGACCAACTTTGTCAACGGTTAACATTGGAATCATTCAAAAAATATGAAAGCAATGCTCTGCTTCTGATGAATATCAATACAAATTGTATTATTCAGGAAGTGATTGATGAATTGATGCTATCTAATTTAACAGAGCAAATGGGCTTTGATCCTAGGGTTATCGGCTTGGAGTTTATCGAGTCAAAGGCTAACTCTGCTCAGGAACTCATTAATTTTGTCCAGCAACAGAGAGAGAGCGGCTTTTTGATTGTTGTGGATGATTTTGGTAGTGAGCATTCCAATATTGAGCGGTTGATTCTCCTTCATCCTGATATTATAAAAATCGACAGAAACATCATTCATGGTATAGACACTGATATATATCGACAGTCAATCTTAAAGTCCATTGTGGGCTTATCTGAAATGACAGGCGCCATTTGTTTGGCAGAAGGTGTGGAAACTCCAGAAGAAGTGTATACTTGTGTCTTGTTGGGGGTAAATCTCATGCAGGGTTATGCCATTGCCCATCCTGCCTCAGATTTAGTTGCTCTGGAACAAGAAGCCTTGCAAAATCTCAAGGGCTTTCAACATGAGGTTCATCAACGGGCTGTAACTCTTTTGCAGGAAACACGTTACCATACTGGTGATGTAAATACCATCGCTGACTGGCTCATTCGCCAAATCAACATAAATGAGGAAGATATTAGTGTCACAGAAGCAGTTCTTCAGGAATTTGTGATTGTTAATCCTAGGATTGAGTTGGTCTTTATTCTTGATGAAGACGGCATTCAAGTTTCCAATATGATTTGTGCTCCTCACCTAGAAAAAAAATCCTATTCCTATATTTTCCGTTTGGAATATCCTGGATGTAATCACTGTCTTCGTCCCTATTTTACGTGTTTTGATGCATTTAAAATCGATCGCTTCCTGACGGACAAGCATTTGTCTACAGCCTCTGGAAATATCTGCCGTACCTTGGCGGTGCGGTTGCAAGGAGAAAAAAAATCTTATATCCTGTGTATTGATTTTCTTGAGGAAGAAATAAAAACACCTTTATTACCTAAGGAAAAACTATGAATTGTACAACACGTCACAGTATCTTGTCTGGTGCCATTAGTGTACCTGGATCAAAAAGCCACACCATCCGGGCCTGTTTATTGGCAGCCATGGCAGAAGGCACTTCATTTATTCGTAATCCCTTGCCTAGTGCAGATTGCCTCAGTGCTGCTCGATGCATTGCAGAAATTGGTGCAAAGGTAGAGATGACCACTGACAATAGCTTGTGGACCGTACATGGAGCAGGGGAGAATGTGCATTTGCCGTCAAATGTGGTGGATGTGGGCAATTCTGGCTCAGTGTTGTATTTCCTCACTCCCATTGCAGCAACCTTCTCCGGGTGGAGCATTTTTACTGGAGATGAGTCCATTAGAACACGTCCTGTGGGCCACCTTGCTCAAGCTTTGGAGCAGTTGGGGGCAAAAACCCATATTTCCCGTCCTGAGGTAGACGCTCCGCCACTTTTGGTGCAGGGGCCAATTTCTGCTGGCAAGGTAGTTACCGATGGCCGTCTGTCCCAATACATCAGCGGCTTAATGATGGCTGCATCCCGTATGACTGGTTCCTTGGAAATTGAATTGACAGATCCAAAGGAAGTCCCCTATCTTGATATGACAAAGATGTGGCTGGAATCCTTGGGCATTCCCGTTCAGATGTCTGCTGACTACAAGCACATTGTGGTTGGAGGCCCCCATAGTATCGCTGCCTTTGACAGAACCATTCCCTCTGACTGGGAAGCGGTGGCCTTTCCCTTGGTGGCAGCTATTCTTACTGATAGTTGCATTACCATCCAGCATATCGATGGTAGTGGTAGCCAGGGTGATGAAGCCATTGTAGAAGTGTTGCAATCTGTAGGTGCCTGTATTGACTGGAACAAGGAGAAGGAAGAACTGGTGGTTTACGGTGGAAGTCATGCACAAAAGCATTTCCCTGCCAAGAATGGTGTTGCAGGCCGTCTTTCCACGGAACATTTGCCCGATAAAACCTTGAGAATCAACTGTTCTGGCTTTCCCGATGCAGTACCCGCTCTTTCTGTTGCTGCCTGCTTTATTGAAGGAACTACCATCATTGAGGATATCGGTGTGTGTCGCAAGAAGGAGACAGATCGCATTGAGGTGATGAAAAGTGAATTAACTAAACTGGGGGCTACTGTGGAGGAGGGACCTGACTATCTTATTATCCATGGCCACAGTCCCTTGACTGCTGACGGAAATCCAAATCCTGAGTTTGTGCTCCACGGCGGGGTTGTGGAAAGTTATGATGACCATCGTGTGGCCATGTCTTTAGCTGTTATGGGGCTTGCCCTTAAAGATGAGATTATTGTAAAAGATGCTGAATGTTGTGCTGTGTCATTCCCTGATTTCTTTCAGGCTATGGAAGGAATTGGAGCTGGATTTACCTTAAACTAGGTGCTAGCAGGCGTAACATTTCCCAAAAGGGGTATAAGAAAGGCTGTCCAAGATGAAGTCCAACTTCATTCAAAGACAGCCTTTTTATTTTAGTTTGGCAAGTTAATATTTACTACGATGGTTCCTGTTGTTGATGTTGAGGTTGTTGTTGAAACAGGTGCAGTTGGTGCTGTTGAAATTGCTGAAGTTATATCACTGGCTGGAGCAGTTGGACTTCCAGATGGTGGTGTAACAGCTTCTGCTGTAGCAAGACTGACAGTGGCAGTATTTACTATGGAGGATTCATTGACAGCTGTTTGCTGTGGAGCAGTTACTACCAAATCTGATGGAATGTCTGCGGACTGAGTACCACGTACATAAATAGGCTTGCTGTTGGGACGGCGGGGACTCATGGTCCACACACCAGTTGAACTTTGCAAGGTTCCTGTAGCATCCATTACACCGCTTGTTCCACGAACAGAAGCCGTTGCGGTGGGACTGCGAACAGTAAAGGAGGTGCTTTTGCCAGGCTTTGCCTTTACATCCATCTTCAGCTTACCTGTAGAAATATTCATTTCTGTATCATAATTACTGTCGCTTTCGGTGAGCTTGTCAATGGTGATGCGAGACAATGCTGCTACGGTAAAGCGGGAATCACCAATGGCCAATACAACAGATGATTTGAATCCTGTAGAAATCATTGTGCCTTGATCAAGGGTTGTACCTACAGTAATGGGAAGCCATCCTTGATCTGTCTGGTATTCAGCTTTTCCAGTGAAGGAAATGACTTCGGCCTTGTTTTGAGCTGTTTCAGTTGCTGCAAAAAGAGCTACTGAACCGAGTAACAGAAAAACTGAAAGAATAATCCGTTTCATTGAATCCTCCTTATAATTAGAAGCTGATGGCAGCTTTAATGCTAATTTGTGTGTATTTTGCAGCTTCTTGTTTGGCAAAGAAATGCCTTGCATTAACGCTCAAAGCTACATCGCTAAATAACTGATAACTTATTACACCTGCAAGTCCTGTTCCTGCATATTCCATGTTTTCTGCTACCAATACAAAGTTTGTTTCTGCTCCAACATACAAGGAAGTGATGGGCAACATAGATACAGAAACAGAAGGTAAAAAGAGGTTTGTCCAAGGATCTCCTGTTACCAAGCCAGAAGTGCCTGTAACTGTTTGGAAATCTTTGGAAGCGTAGGTAATTCCAGCATTTGCTACAAGGCCTCTATAATTAAAGTAATAGGATAACATGGTTGATGCAAGACCTGCAAAATGTTCTGTTCCATCTCCCAAGATTCCTGCAAAAATACCATGGGTGTTATGGTAGAGATTTTCTACCAGCGGGCCATTCAAGGAAAGTGTTCCATAAATCTTGTTTGATTTTAGATTCTGGCTTCCTATGAAGTTCCAGCTGGCAATTCCCAGAGACTGCTCCAAGAACAAGTTTGGAAGGGCAAATTCTGCTCCAATAACCAGATAGGGGAGGGAAGAGGTGTAAAAATCAGAGGTAAAACCGGTGTATTCTGTAATTCCCATTTCATTCATGGTGGTAAAGTAACGGTTTACCAAGCCTGTGTATCCAAAATACATGGAGCCCATAAAGGAGCCTGTTTGATAGGATCCAAACAAACCATCACTTGTCTGATTAAAAATCTTTCCTGTATTTTCTGCTATGGAAAAACGTCCAACTGCAATATTCATAAGACCATCTGCAATCTCATTGGAATAATTGAGCTTAAGCAAAGACAGGTTGATAAAATGATTAATCTGCGCATCATCGTACTGGAAGCGATAGACAAATTCTGTGGAAAGGGTAGTGTGTCCTTCCTTGGAAAAGGGAATCTTTAGGTAGGCTGAAGTATCGAGTTTTTCTGTAAAGACAAAATCATCAGACCCATTTTTTTGGAAGGAAGAGTCACTGTTGATAAGTCCTCCATATTCTACAGCAAAGATGCTTCCTAAAGTGAAGGCTGATATAAAAATAAATGAAAGAATTCTTTTCATGAGATACCTCTTTGTTATTCTGTGGGAAGTGAAGGAGTGTTATATTCCATGCACTTGAACATGATATTTATTCCCTGAAAGCCTGTTACCGAAAAGGAAGGGTCATCGTTGGCAGAAAGATATCCCCGAGCCTTCAATTCCTTAAAAGCATAGCGATTTGCCTTTGTTATGCGGTAAAACAAGCCTCCAGGAATGTTCCAAGTTTTCATACATAGATTTGATAACTCATCCAAACGAATGGGATCCGTTGCATTGGAATCTTCTGCAAGGAATCCCTCGTTTACTATTAGCTGGGTGGCCTGTTGAAAATCTAATGATTCATTGTCAGCACTTAACCAACTGGCAGCAATATATGCAACCTGCCCCTTTGTCAGCTGGGGAGCATCAAGGATTTCTGTCACCTTTGTTGCATCCTGTCCATACACTGTCAATGAAAAAAAGAAAACGAGAAAAACAAGAATTTTCTGTTTCATGATAACTCCTTTTTTGAGTAGTTTTTTTCTCAAAAGTAAAATACATGACATAAAGTATAACACGTGCTATAATATAAGTCTATGAAATCCAAGAATATTGTTGAGCTTTTAAAGAAAAAGTTGCTGGTGTTTGTGTGCCTCCTTCTCATTTTGGTGATGGGGGGATTGGGGGTGTTGGGGGTCTTTGATAATATTGATAATAGTATCTACGACGCTCTGTTGCGATTTACCCCGGAACCGCCAGTAGCACAGGAAGTAGTTTTTGTTGACATTGAGGATTTGTCCTTGGAGGTGGTAGGAACTTGGCCTTGGACACGAGATGTTCTTGCAGACTGCCTCATCAGAATGAAGGAATTGGGGGCCTGGGGTGCCACCTTCGATATTGAGTACCTGTCTCCTTCCCAAGGAGGCATAAATCCCGATGTTTTGGCAGACATTCCTCAACAGTTTGATGAAAACAAGGGGCTTGTGGTATCCGTTATGGAAGAATTGGCGGAAGCTACTGCTGCAGGTCAATTTTCTCCAGGAGATTTGCCAGAAATCAGTGGTAGTGTGTTGGAGTCTGACATTTTGCCCAGTTTGGATTCATTGCGTAGTTCCGTAGACAGGCTTTTCCGTGACAATGACGATTATTTTGGTCGGGCAATCCAGTTTTTTGGCAATGCTTGGCTTACCGTCAACTACAACAATGTTATGGCAGCCTCCGAAGAAGACGTGAACTATGTAAAGCAACGAATGTTGATGGATTCTGTGGATGACCCAGAAAACCTTATTTACAAGAGCAATAGAAAGACCATTGCGGATCAAAACATGACGGAGGGCTTTTCTCCTGCCATTTCCGTAATGATGAAGCGGGCTTCTGGAGCTGGTTTTACCAACGTAATCGTTGACCCAGATGGCTTGCGGCGTCGAGTGGAGCTTTTATTCAAGTCCGATGACAAATACCTTGGGCAGCTGGTGTTTGCCCCCATGATGAAGCTGCTGGATGTTGAATCTATTCAGCGTCATCCTCGTACACTGGTTTTGAAAAATGCCTTGCTTCCTCGTTCCACAGAACGGCAGGACATTACCATTCCCTTAGATAGAAACGGCTATATGCTTATTAACTGGTTGCACAAGGATTATGCTTCTAGCTTTATTCACATTCCAGTAATTTCCATTTTGTACTTGGATGATTATGAGGAGCAAATTATTTCCTGCCTCCGTTGGCTATATGAGGATTGCTATCTTTTGGCTGCTGATGGCTCCTGGCTGGAGTATTACCAAGGGGCTTATTATCTTTTGGAGGAATATGCCCAGCTCAAGGCGGCAAAGGAAGCCTTACTTGCTGCCTGTGAAGGTTTTGATGTAGAGGGTAATCCTGTGGGACAGCCCTTTGGTGATGCTGAATATGAAGCTTATTTTGCCAGCAGGCAAGAATTTTTTGCTCTTTGCCAAGAATTCCTCCAAGGTGAAAGTCTCTCCCAAATCCAGAGTCGCTTGGAGGAATTAGCTCAAGAAGGGGTGGATCCAGCAGAAATTGAAGGATTTTTAGCTGCGGTAGAAGAAACCTACGGATTTTTTCAGGAAAGCCTAACTGCCTATCAAGAAAGCTTTGACCAATTGCAGGCTCAGTTCCAGGATGCCTTCTGTATTATCGGAAACAGTGCCACAGGAACTACAGATATGGGTGCCACACCCTTTGTGGCCCGCTATGCCAATGTTGGTACCCACGGAAATGTGTACAATACTATCGTGTCCCAAGAATTTATCAGGCCCATTAACTGGGAGTGGGTGTATTTGCCTGTTTGTTTGATGACCCTGCTGTTGGTTCTGGGATTTATGGGCAAGAAACAGCGTCGTCAGTTGATTGGTGGTTTTGTGGCAGTACTGGCCATTCCCTTGACTGCTGTGTTGATGATGCATTTCGGGCGGATTTACCTTCCAATAACAGCAGCTTTTTTGGTGGCCTTTCTCACCTATATTTTTGATGTGGTATTCCGATTCATCTATGCAGAAAATGACAAGCGGTTCCTCCGTCAAGCCTTTTCCACCTATCTATCCAAGGACATTGTAGACGACTTGGTAAACCATCCAGAAGCCCTTGCCCTAGGTGGATCAGAAAAGAATGTAACTGCTCTTTTCTCCGACATCAAAAGTTTTTCCACCCTTTCCGAGCAGCTTACCGCTCCTCAGTTGGTTGCTATCTTGAACGAGTACCTTACCGCCATGAGTGATGTGATTTTGGATTATAGCGGTACCATCGACAAGTATATTGGTGATGCCATCGTCAGCTTCTTTGGGGCTCCCATGGATGTACCTGACCATGCCTTTAAAGCCTGTGCCTCTGCAGTTCGCATGAAGCAGATTGAAAAAAAGCTCAACGAAACGAGACTTGCTGACGGCACTTTGCCCATGCCCATTTACACTCGTATCGGTATCAACACCGGAAAGATGGTTATTGGTAACATGGGAACCGACAAGAAGATGAACTACACCATGATGGGAAACCATGTAAACATTGCTGCCCGTCTTGAAGGTGTAAACAAGGTGTATGCTTCTTGGATTCTGGTTTCTGAAAGCACTTGGGCAGAGGCCAATTCTGGCCAGCATGAAGGTGAGTTGGTGGCCCGCAGACTTGACCAGGTGCGGGTAATGGGAATTAATAAGCCTGTTCAGCTGTACAATATCATGGGCTTTACCTCAGAAATGACGGAAAATGAAAAGAAGTCTGTGGAAGTTTTCCATCAGGGACTTGATCTGTATCTAAGCAAGGGATTTGCTCAGGCTATAACGCTTTTCCAAGAAGCTGGAAGATTAAATCCCGAAGACAAGGCTCCTGATGTGTTCATTGAGCGGTGTCAAAAGTTCATTGCAGAGCCTCCAGCCTCAGACTGGAACGGCGTCATGACCATGAGCACCAAGTAATGGTGCGAATGTCACAGCTCTGAAAGAGCCCTGACCCTGAGCACCAAGTAATGGTGCGAATGTCATAGCTCTGAAAGAGCCCTCTGAAAGAGCCCTGACCCTGAGCATCAAGTAAACTTTATAGGCATCTCCTCTGGGGATGCCTTTTTTAATGGCTTTCTTGTAGCAGTAGGAGCTCTGGTCGGTACTCAAAGTGGATATTGTCCCACTGGAGCCATTTTCCACCCCAAGCAAATCCATGCTTTTCAAAGATTTCAATCACAAGTTGGGGCGGCATCCAGCGACGGTCTAGGGGAATCATCATCCAGTTGGGGTTCCATTCGCTAATCCAGTTCCAGTAAATATTCTTTTTTTGCCAGCCTTTTGGGAGAATATCTACAGCTAAACCCCAACTGTGGAAGCTTCTGTCTTGGCGGTCTCGAATTTCCCTCCAGTTGTAGCCTTCTACACTACCAATATTGTTGATAAACTCTTGTATTTCAGCATGAGTCTTTGCTGCTTCTCGAATATCCTGTTCTACCAAGGCCAAGGGAGCAAAAATATCTCGATGAAGATTAACTTTTTTGCCTAAAAATTTAGTGGAAGCAATGTGTTTCTCTAGCTGACCTCTTGTTTTTCCATCGTACAAGGCATGGTAAAATTCCAAGTTATAGGATTTTTGGCTGGCTCTAAACTCTGGTTCCGAGGTTCGCTTGATTTCTGCTATCAATTCTGGCGAAAATTGTTCTGGGTTTGGAGTTTCTTTGGGATAAAGGTAATCGATATAATGGCGCCATTTGGAGACATCTTGCCGAAGGGTTTCTGGAAGAATTCGCCCCTGGGCCCAGAGGAATTTTTTCTCTCCCGCCATAATAAACCAATCTTGAATTTCAGTATCATAGCCGTATTCAGAAATTTTTTCTGGGTATCCATCTTTAAATGCCTTGAGAACAATTTCCGCCGTTGCCTCAGATTCCATGTCAAAGGGCTCTAGATCGGTACCTTTAAAAGGGGCATCATCCTTGGTGAGCCTTGCCTGTGGTGGCTCCATCTGGTGTGGTTTTTGGGATATGGGCTGCAATGCCCCAAGGCCAAGGGGAATGGTAATTAAGCAAATAACGATAGGAATGACTCGACACAAGATGGATTGCTTCATGGATGAAACTCGTTTGAATGAAAATAATTGTTTGTTGCCTGATGAAAGGCTTCTTTGCTTAAGCTGGCTCCTGCCACAGAAACTACTGCTGCAGAAACAGCGTTGGCAATTTCCAGGGCTTGGGAAAGCTCCATTCCCAGATGAAGCCCCGCAATAATGGTACCAATGTGGGCATCTCCTGCACCGATGGTATCTATCACCCTTGTTTTGTTGCTAGGAACAAAATGGATTTGTCCATGGTGAATGCAGCTAGCCCCCTCTGCACCTTGGGTCACAATGACATCATTACCAGTTTTTTCATGGAGCTGGAACAATGCATCCTGTAGGCTCTTAGCTCCAGTGAAGCTACAGGCTTCCGTTTCATTTAAGTGAAGGATGGGAGACAGGGAAAAAATTCGATCCAAAAAATTCTTGCTGATGGTGGTAATGCGAGGTCCTGGTGCGAAGAAAATCTGAAGCTGGCGTTGCTCTTCCAAAAAGGTCACCAAGTCAGGGGATGTTTCTTCCTCCAGTTCCAGTCCACAGATGTAGATGGAGTCGGCTCCTTCCAGTACCTGCTGGGTAAACCATTCCCGGCGGAACAAATATTCTGCCCCGTGGTGTGATAAAAAGGTTCGTTCTCCGCTGGGTTCCACCAAGCAGTAGCAACAGCCGTTGGCAGTATCTGGAAGCCGAGCAAAAATCGGAATATTTCTTTTTTCTAAAGAGCGAGCAACAAAGTCACCGTACACTCCACAGCCTACAGGAGAACACAGCTGGTGGGGCACTTGAGCCAGCTGTAAAATATGAGCCACGTTATAGGCACAACCGCCTAATTGATGATGCTGGCTCAGGATATTTACATCTTGGGCTGTGGATGGCAAATTTGGTACTTTAATAACCACATCTACCACTGTAGAACCAAAAACAAGGGTTTTCCCTTGGGGAGAAAGCTGAGTATGTTGAAAAAGAGGTACCATGAATTATCGGTAGTCGGGAGCCTTAGGCATGATGATGGCTGCAATGATGTACACTACAATGCCCGAGCCAATTCCTGCTAAGGAAAAGAAAACGGCAATGAGCCTAATGAGGGTGGCATCAATACCAAAGAATTCTGCAATTCCACTGCAAACCCCTAAAAGCATCTTGTTGCCAGAACGCATCAATTTCTTTTCGCCTTTATTTTGATTCTGGTAATCATCTTGATCTTGTACTGGCATCTTATTTTCCTCCATAGTTTTCCATCCTAAAGGTAAGCTAATCCCCACTATGGGGCTTTACATTGTAGAGGAAAAATGGCTAGTTCGCAAGAGTAGACAGAGGAGGGCTTTTTCAGTATTATTCAGTCATACTATTTTTCTTTAGTATTATTAAATTTCTACGTCCATATTTGAGGTGAAAGTAAGATGGAAAAGACAATTGCACTGATTCCTGGTGATGGAATTGGACCTGATATTATTCGTGAAGGTGTGCGGGTGCTTGATGGAGTGGCCGCAAAATTTGGTCACAAGTTTACCTACAAGACTGTGTTGGCTGGTGGTGCTGCAATCGATGCAACTGGTGGCCCTCTGCCTCAGGAAACCCTAGACACCTGTCTTGCCAGTGATGCTGTTTTGCTTGGTGCAGTTGGCGGCCCTAAGTGGGACAATGTTCCCGGCAACCTGCGTCCCGAAAAGGCCTTGTTGGGCCTGCGTGGTGGTATGAAGGTGTATGCAAACCTGCGACCTGCCCTTATGTTCAAGCAGCTTTCTGCCGCCTGTCCCTTGAAGGACGAGATTGTGGGAGAAGGCCTTGACCTGCTGATTGTTCGTGAGCTTACTGGTGGTATCTACTTTGGTGAGCGGGGACGTAGCGAAGATGGAAAGACCGCTTGGGATACAGAGCGATATACTGCCCCAGAAATTGAGCGAATTGTTCGACTGGGATTTGAATCTGCCATGAAGCGAAAGAAAAAGCTTTGCGTGGTGGACAAGGCTAATATTTTGGAGTCAAGCCGACTGTGGCGTGAGGTGGCTGAATCCATCAAGGGTGAGTACCCAGAGGTAGAACTTTCCTTCATGTATGTTGACAATGCAGCCATGCAGCTAGTTCGCAATCCTCGTCAGTTTGACGTAATTGCCACCAGCAATATGTTTGGCGATATCCTTTCTGATGAGGCTAGCCAGATTACTGGTTCCATCGGTATGTTGGCCTCCGCTTCTTTGGGGGATGGAACTGGCCCCGGACTCTACGAGCCCATTCACGGCTCCGCCCCTGACATTGCTGGTCAGGACAAGGCAAATCCCTTAGCCACCATTCTTTCCTGTGCCATGCTGTTGCGCTATGACTTTGGTCTTGCAGCAGAAGCCGATGCCATTGAAGCGGCAGTAGAAAAAGTCCTTGATGCAGGCTGGAGAACAGGTGACATTGCTGGTAATGGTGCTGACTTGGAGGCAGTAAAGGCTGCTGGCAAGCTGGTTGGTACAAAGAAAATGGGTGACTTGGTTCTAGAAGCACTGTAATCCTTTCTTTGATATAGAAAAAGCTCCCTGGAATAAGGTTTATTTCAGGGAGTTTTTTATTTTAAATGCACCTGCCACCATCCATTTTTGTTTGCACCAATTCTTTTAATGAGACCTAAATCCTGTAGTTTTTTAAGATTTACTCGTACTGTTTCCCGTGTACGATTAACCCTTTGTGCAAGCTCTGCATAGGTGTACATAGGATTTTCTTGTAACAGTTGTAATAATTCTTGCTGTACTTGATTTATAGGCAGATTTTCCGTATTTATAGGCAGATTTTCCATATTTATAGGCAGATTTTTATCAAATCGTAGATGCATATATCGATTTCTTAATTGATGTTTTTCTCCTAAAAGTAAATTTCTAAAAAAAAGTTCGAGATAGGAGATGTCTTCACCAATACCTTTTTTCACATTTTTATAATTCGCCCGAACTAAGGCGTTACGAAAATACCAGCTATGACTTTCAAAGGGTTTATTATTTACCTTAAAACCGAGGGATCGAAGATATTTGATTATGAAAACTGCTGTTGTTCGGGTATTGCCTTCTCCAAAAGCATGAATTTGCCATAGTCGGGATACGAAAAAACAAAGATGTTTTATAAATTCATCTTGAGAAATATTCTCATAAATAAAACTCCGTTCCTGTTCAAAATCATAGCTGAGGGCAGATTTTAATTCAAAAGCAGCTCCATAAATCACCGTGTCTCCATCTAAAACCCATTCTTTTTTTGTAATATCGTAGTCCCGTAATTTTCCTGCAAATTGATATATATCTTGAAATAAACGTTTGTGAATGGCAATAAAGTAGGAGGGACTAAAATTAAAGGAGGGTTCTCCTAAAATCTGAGCTATGCGGGAAGCTACCTTGTCAGCCTCTTCTGTTCTAGAATCTTCATTGTGAAGGTCATTTCGTGATTCGTAGTAGGTATCAATGAGGGATTGGACTTCTTCAACTGAAATTTCACCTTCAATATTTCGTTTTGCCGTTTCATATAGAAATTGAGAGGGGGTAAGGCCATCAACCTGTTGTAATCCGATAGCTGTTGCCCAAGCAAAGCCTTTTTCTTGTTTTGAAGGTTCTATGTGACGAATATATTCTTCAAAATCTATTTCCACAGGATTGGGAAGTTTAGGCATAGTGTCTCCGAATTATATACCAGTTTCTGTTAAGTATATCAGAAATATAGATAAAATAAAACGAGTCGAGAACTTTTATCTACTCAAACAATTTATGGTTTCAAACTGCGATTAAAATAAAAAACGGTGTGACCAAAATCACACCGTCTCTGGACTAAACCTTAAAAGCTATTATTTAGGTTGTTCTTTTCAATGTCCTTGAAGTATTTTACAGTGCCAACCTTCAACTCCTCGGTGGCATCTTCGTCACAAACGATGATGGCCTTGGGATGCATTTGCAGGGCACTGATAGTCCACATCTGGCTAATGCCTTCTTCCACAGCGTGGCGCAGGGCATGCATCTTGTTGCGGCCAGTAATGAGTACCAGCACTTCCTTGGCATCAGTTACGGTGCCCACGCCAACGGTAAGGGCTGTAGTGGGAACCTGAGAAATATCGCCTCCAAAGAAGCGGGAGTTTACCTGAATGGTGTCTGAGGTGAGGGATTTTACCCGAGTGCGGCTGGAAAGAGAGGAGCCTGGCTCGTTAAAGGCAAGATGTCCGTCTACGCCAACACCTCCCAAAAACAGGTCAATTCCTCCTGCCTCAGCAATGGCCTTTTCATAGGCAGCACATTCAGCGGCTAGATCAGAAGCCATTCCATCTAAAATGTGGACATTTTCCTTTTTGATGTTGATGTGATTAAAGAAGTTGTCCCACATAAAGAAGTGGTAGCTCTGGGGATGGTCTGCAGGAAGTCCCACGTATTCGTCCATGTTGAAGGTAACCACATTTTCAAAGGAAACCTTGCCAGCCTTGTTCAGCTCAATCAATTTCTTGTAGGTTCCCAGAGGGGTGGAGCCAGTGGGCAGTCCTAACACAAAGGGCTTGTCTGGGGTTGGCTTTGCCTCGTTGATGCGGGATGCAATGTGGTAAGCTGCCCACACTGCACACTCATCGTAATGTGGTTGTACAATCAATCTCATATTCAACTCCTTGTTCCGGCAAACCGGTTATATAATATTCTTTTTGATGTCTCCACCGATGAGAGTCATCAATACGTTAAAATGCTTGTCAAAGACAACTAAGTCAGCATCATAACCGGGGATAATCTGTCCCTTTTTATTATAATGCATGATTTGAGCTGGATTGGTGGAGGCACAGCGAACTGCATCCTCAAGGGGAATGCCAAAGTCCACCAAATTCTTTACACCACGAATCATGGTGAGGGCGGAACCTGCAATGACACCATCCTCCTTGCGGTGGAAGCAGCCTCCTTCAAAGACAACCTCCTCCTTGTTGGCCAAGAGGGTGCCCTCAGTTTGCTCGGTGGGTCGCAATGCATCGGTAACAAGAACAATCTTGTCGGCAGGCTTGTCTCGTCGCAGGAGTTTCAGTAAGTCTGGGTGAACGTGAACTCCGTCGGCAATAATTTCACAGGCCATCTCTGGGTGAATGAGGATTGCTCCCACGGCCCCAGGGTTACGGTGGTGCATCTGGCTCATGGCATTAAACAAGTGGGTGGAGTGAAGGATTCCAGCCTGCATTCCTTCTACCATGTTCTCGTAGGTGGCATTGGTGTGGCCTGCCTGCAGGATAATTCCCTTCTTCAAGCAAAAAAGGGCCAATTCCCGCATTCCCTTGATTTCTGGGGCAACAGTCATGTTGACGATTTTTCCCTCACTGACATTCCACAATCGTTCCATAAGTTCTAGGTCAACCTTGTGGATGGTTTCTGGCTTTTGCACTCCAACCTTGTCAGGAGAAACGAAGGGTCCTTCCAGGTGCATTCCCATGATGTTGGCTCCCTCTTCCTGGCCCATGGCGACAGTGATGGCCTTGATATCCTTCATAAAATTCTCTTCCACGGAGGAATACAAGGTGGGGTTAAAGGATGTGACACCATAATCTGCCAAATCCTTAGACATGGCCAAAATAGCTTCTGTAGAACCATCTTCTGTTCCATGGCCTTTAAAACCGTGAATGTGGGTGTCGATAAAACCGGGAGAAATATATGCTCCTTCCACGTTATAGACCTTGGTAGAAGGGGAAAATTTTTTTTGTTCAAATCTTTTTTGACTAAAAACGTCTGCAATTTGACCATCTTCTATCAGCACAGCGCATTTTTCCATAACTGCAAATCCGCTTAGAAGGGTACCGTTATATAAACAAATAGACATAGAACCTCCTAAAAATATAGTACAACAAAAATGGCTAAATTTCTATCAAAATTTTGTACATCCTGTGGCAGACAGCAGTGTTCCGTAAAGCTACATCTTCTTCCACTTTTTCTCCATTCCTGTTACACTGAAATCATGCTTGATTTTACCATTCCCATTTTGCCCATTACGGTGCGGCAGGACAGCGACAAAAAAATGCAGCGGTACGAGGTGCCCGGCATTGAACTGGACTTCATTCCTGGAAATGATTGTGGCCGAAAGGAATTTACTGGAGCCTTTGTGGCTGGTGGCAAGGATGGCATTGCCCTTTCCTTTTGTGCGGAGGTTCCTGGCTTTAGAAGAAAGGACTCAGCCGCTTTTTCCTCAGATTCCAATCCCCAGCCCAAGTCCTGGGTTTTTAATCGCCATTGTCTGGAGGTGTTCATTCAGCCAGAAGGCTCTCCCTTTTACTACGGCTGGGAAATCGACGCAGCTGGCTCCTGCCTTGACTACCGAGTGGCGGTGAAGGAAGGTCTGCTAGAGGCCACCTGTTCCAGCCTTACCAATCCTGCTTCTGGCATCATGATGCAGGAGATTGGGGGACAAAAGCTTTTCTTTGATTATGACTGGAAAAGCAATGCCAGCTGGAAGATGGAGGTGGAGGAGGAGTTCTGGTACTTGGAGCTTTTTATTCCTTGGACTGATTTTGGCCTTGCCAACACCATAGAAAATCCTGTTACTCCTGCTGATGGTAGCTTGTGGCGAGGAACCATCAACAGAATTATTCCCGTAACGACTTCAGGAAGTCCTGTTTCTGTAGAAGGAGAAAGCGAAAAGCAAGCCCTCCAATCCTTGCTGGACTTTGACGGGGGAGAAGTTGTTCCCCGCTTTCACCAGCCTCAGCTTTTTGCAGGCTTTCGCTGGCAAAAGATGGAGCGGGAATAACCAAGCATTAGGCCTAGCTCACGGTGGACTTGTATTGCGTCTTACACCATTTCCTCTGGCTTAAAGGCTGCATCAAACTGGTCTTGGGTTAAAAATCCCAGCTCCACACAGGCTTCCTTTAAGGAAATATTTTCTGCAAAGGCCTTCTTTGCCACCTGGGCTGCTGGTTCGTAGCCAATGTGAGGATTTAAGGCTGTTACTAGCATTAGGGAATTGTGAAGATTGTGGTGCATCTTTTCCTTGTTTGCCTTAATTCCCGTTGCACAATGCTGGTCAAAGGAGGTAATAGCCTGGGCCATAAGCCGAACTGATTGCAAAAAGTTGTAGATACACACGGGCATAAACACATTCAACTCAAAGTTGCCCTGACTGGCTGCCATGGAAACTGCCACATCATTTCCCATAACCTGTACAGCCACCATGGTAACAGCCTCACATTGGGTGGGGTTTACCTTACCGGGCATGATGGAAGAGCCGGGCTCATTTTCTGGAATGGTAATTTCTCCCAAGCCTAGCCGAGGACCAGAGGCTAGCCAGCGGATGTCGTTGGCAATTTTCATCATATCGCAGGCCAAGGCCTTCACTGCGCCGTGGGCAAACACCAGTTCATCCTTGCTGGTAAGGGCGTGGAACTTGTTGCTGGCACTGACAAAGCTTTTGCCTGTGAGGTTGCTTACTGCTTGGGCTACTGCTTGGTCAAAGCCAGCGGGAGCATTTAAGCCAGTTCCCACGGCAGTGCCACCAAGAGCCAGCTCCCGCAAAGGTTCAATGCTGCGGCAAATCAATTCCCGGTCTCGTTCCAAGGAGCTTCTCCAGCCACTAATTTCCTGAGAAAAGGTAATGGGAGTGGCGTCCTGCAGATGGGTACGGCCACTTTTTACAATGCCCTGGTTTTCAGCTTCGAGACGCAGGAAGGTGGCAATGAGCTTGTCTAGGGCAGGCAATAGGTCATCCTCCAGGCTCATGACGGCGGCAATGTGCATGGCGGTGGGAAAGGTGTCGTTGGAGGACTGGCTCATGTTGATGTCGTCATTGGGATGTAGCAGTTTTTTTTCTTCAGCTGATTTTTTTTCGTGAGCCAAGTTGCCTACGGTGGCGATAACCTCGTTGGCATTCATGTTTGATTGTGTTCCGCTTCCAGTTTGCCATACCACCAGGGGAAAATGCTCCATCAATTCTCCAGAAATCACCTTGTCACAGGCAGCTTCTATGGCGACCAATTTTTCTGCTGTCATCTTTTGTGGCTTTAGCTGGTGGTTTGCCTGTGCCGCCGCCTTTTTCAAAATTCCAAAGGCCCGAATAATTTCTTGGGGCATAGTTTCAATTCCTGCTCCAATCCTAAAGTTATTGCGGCTTCGCTCAGTCTGGGCTCCCCACAATTTATCCGCAGGCACCTTCACCTCACCCATGGAGTCATGCTCAATCCTGTATTCCATCTTGTACCTCATCGTTTCTTGCAATTTTTTTTCAGTATACTGAAGGGAAGGGGGAGGGGGAAGTCTTCCTTGTGCTGACAGTTGCTTCTGGTCTGTTCTTTTTCAAGCCCCTTGCACAGTCCCCCTCACTGTGCTACACTTTTTTTCATGAAACGTACAATCTATTTTGCAGGCATCCTCCTTGCCCTGATTTTTTTTGCAACAGGTTGCCAGTCAGCACCCAAGCACATTCCACAGGACTTAACTGCTGATGAATTAATTAACTTGGCCCAATCAAGTTATGACAAAGGAAATGTTAAGGCCGCAAAAGCCTACTATGAGGCCATCATCATCCGCTACGGAGATCAAATGGACAAGCTGGTGGAGGCTGAATACGAAATTGCTCACCTAAAGGTAAAGCAAAAGAAGTGGCAGCAGGCAATTCCCGACTTGCAGCGGATTTTGTCCTACTACGAATCTGATGTGACAGGTGTGCTTCCCCCAGCGTTCAAAAAGTTGGCGGAGTTGGATTTAGCAAAGGTTCCCGAAAAGGAACTACTGGAAGCTGAAGAAAAACTGGGATTTTAAGAAAAACTCTCGGGAATCAGGATTACATTATAAAGCCCCAATTGCGGGGCTTTATTTGTTTATAGCCTTTTTAAATGTCTTCAAAGAATTGAGAAAACGAAAACTTACTTTCTGTCAGCGGAGGTTTTTCCGTCTGGGGTAATAATGGCGTCAATGATAATATGCTTGTCTAGTGCCGTGGTAATTGCCAGTTCCTTGGTATATTTTCTTGAGCCACGAGGAGAAAAGTGAGGTTCAGCATCTCCAATGAGGATAATCCGCCGTTGTGTTTCTGCTGTCCACTGGTAAAATTCCATGGCACCTTGCAAGGCCTCATACACTGCTTCTGGGGGATCGCCTCCTTCATTGCCCTTAATGTTAAAGTCAAAGAGATTTGCCTCAAATTCTTCCACCGTGTCGGAAAAGGGATAGAGGTGAATAGGAAGGCCTTCATAATCGTAGTTGTCAACATAGTCTCGATACAACAAAAGGCCCAATCGAACAGGAGCGGTAAATGTAGACAAGAGTTCCTTCAAGCGGGGAATAAAATCTTTTCGTAACTGAATCACATCGTCTAACATGCTACCAGTGGAATCCATAGTAAACATAATGTCAGCAGGGAGGGTAGGGTCAAGCTGCTGCAAAAGCTTGAGAATGTCATCGGTAATGGTTTCGGGTCCCATGGAATAGGTGAGACTTCCTCCCACTTCATTTACCAACTGATCAAAGGCAGAAACTGCCTGGGGACTATAGGTATCGCTTAAGGTTACCAAGACAGGAACGGTAGCACCAGTAGCTGTTTTCCCTAAATAAAACATAAAGGGATTATCCTCGTAGCCATTGCTATAATCTGCGTACAAGGCCGCAAAGGCGCGAATGTTTACAAAGGTACCAAGTTCTACCTGGGTTATTCCGTTGCGTGTCCAAGGGTAGCCATACTGCATTGTGGCGGGAATATACAGACAAAAGGCTTGTCCCAAGGTTGGATGTTCTTCTGGAGAGGAATCGATGATGCTGAATCGTGCAAACTCTGACTCCAAAAGCTTGCCGTTTAACATACGGGGCTCATCTCCATTTATTTCATTCCATTCCATGGCACGATAGGCATAATTTGTTGCCATTCCATCGGCAGAGCTTGTTGTTTCTGTCAGCAAAAGGGAATTCATTCCTGGCTTTTGACGGACATAAAGCATGTATCCTTGGATATCTCCGTTTTCCTGAAAAATCGTATCAAGAACAAGGTCTTGAACATCGATATGAAGGGTCTGAGCAGATACGGTGCCAATCAACAAAGTTGCAGTCAAATAGGCTATGAAAAATTTAATTCCTTTCATTTGTAGATTTTCGGCATACTAGAAGAAAATTGCACTATTAGTCATAACTTCCCCGCCAAAGTTCCCTTCTTTTTGAAAAGAATGCACTATGCAATCTATACTGTAAGTAGACTGAAAGCAGATGATTTTACGAAAATTCTTTTTTCAGTAAATTATTTTCTTGACAGGGTTACTAAATCGGTTTACCATATATTTTAGAGAGTGTTAAACTAGGAGGATTAGGCTGGTAAAAAAGTGTCACTTTTCTATTAGCCTTGGTGCCAGGTGTTTGGTGCAATCCTTATCATACACAAAGGAGTTTTTTATGAAGAAAGCACTTGGAAGTGTTCTGATGCTAGCAGTGGCAGGTAGCATGCTGTTTGCTGGTGGTGGAAAGGAAAAGGCTCAGGAAATCTATTTCTTGAATTTCAAGCCAGAAATCGCTGATGTATACGAGGCAAAGGTTATTCCTGCCTTCCAGGCTGAAAATCCTGGTTATAAGTTAAAGGTTGTAACTGCCGCTTCTGGAACTTACGAGCAGACTTTGAAGAGCGAGCAGGCAAAGTCAAATCCTCCTGTTATTTTCCAGACAAACGGACCTGTTGGTTTGGAAGGTTCTCGCAATGATGCTGCTCCTCTGGATGACACCAATTTCTACAAGTTGTTGGCAGACAAGTCCATGGCTCTCAAACTGGACGGAAAGGTTGCTGCAATTCCTTATGCTGTAGAAGGCTACGGAATCATTTACAACGATGCCATCATGAACAAGTACTTTGCACTGCCCAATAAGGCTGTAGCAATTAACTCTGCAGAAGAAATCAAGGACTTTGCCACATTGAAGGCCGTTGTTGAAGATATGCAGAAGAATATTGATGCCTTGGGAATCAAGGGTGTATTCGCCAGTACTTCCATGGCCGCTGGAAACCAGTGGAGATGGCAGACCCACACTGTAAATGTTCCCTTGTACTATGAATTCCTAAAGAAGGCTCCTGAAACTTCCCCTGTTCTCACTGGTCTTGCTGCAGAAACCTTGGATTTCACCTACAACAAGAACTTCAAGGACTTGATGGACTTGTACACCAACAATAGCCTTACCGCCAAGACATTGCTTGGTTCCAAGAGTGTAGATGATTCCATGGCTGAATTTGCCTTGGGTCAGTGTGCTATGGTTCAGAACGGAAACTGGGCAGCTGCTCAGATTTTGGGAACACCTGGAAACAAGGTTGCTTCTGCTGACATTAAATTCCTTCCCTTGTACATGGGAATCGATGGTGAAATGAATGCAGGTTTGTGCGTGGGAACAGAAAACT
Source organism: Treponema sp. (assembly GCA_045630225.1). Taxonomy (GTDB): domain Bacteria; phylum Spirochaetota; class Spirochaetia; order Treponematales; family Treponemataceae; genus Treponema_F. The sequence continues at coordinate 27,573 of JAZQSR010000033.1, forward strand.
ATCTGTGTATCAACAAGAATGCCAGTGCAGAAGCTCAGGCTGCTGCAGACGTATTCTTGACCTGGTTGTTTAGCTCCCCCACTGGAAAGAAGCTTGTTTCTGAAGATTTGAAATTCATCACTCCTTTCAATAGCTTCAGTGAATCAGAGCTTCCTACCGATCCTCTTTCTCAGCAGGTAAGCATCTGGATGAACAAGAGCGGTGTAAATTCCATCGGTTGGACCTTTGCTGCCATTCCTTCTGAGGAGTGGAAGAATGCATTGGGCTCAGCATTGTTGGCTTACTTTGAAGGAAAGGCTGACTGGAACAATGTTGTAAAGACAGCTCAGGACCAGTGGGCCGCCGAATGGAGCATCAAGAACAAGTAAGTAATTGATTGAGGGGACTCGTGTCTTTTGAGGTGCGAGTCCCTTTTTTTATGGAGATTCAGTATGGTTATGGAAAAATCATTGGGAAAATATTTTCCCCTTTTTGCCCTTCCAGGTATTCTGTGCTTTCTCATGGCCTTTCTCATTCCCATGCTTATGGGAATCTACCTGTCCTTTTGTGAATTTACTAATGTGACCAATGCCCAGTGGGTGGGGCTGGACAATTATGTAAAGGCTTTTACCATCGACAATTATTTTAACTCAGCCCTGTGGCTGACGGTAAAGTTTACTATTGTATCTGTCTTGTCCATTAATTTCTTTGCCTTTGCCCTTGCCCTGATGCTTACCAAAAAGCTGCCGGGAACAAATGTGTTCCGTACCATCTTTTTTATGCCAAACCTTATTGGCGGCATTGTTTTGGGCTGGATTTGGCAGGTAATTATTAACGGTGTACTGTACAAGTACGGGGCTACCATTGTTAGTGACCCAAAGTATGGATTTTGGGGCTTGGTGGTGCTGATGAACTGGCAGAACGTGGGTTACATGATGGTTATCTACATTGCAGCCATTCAGAATATTCCTGGAGATATGCTGGAAGCCGCCGCCATTGATGGGGCTGGTTGGTGGACAACTCTCACCAAGATTATCATTCCCAGCGTAATGCCTTCCATAACAATCTGTCTTTTTATGACGGTAACAAATGGCTTTAAGCTCTTTGACCAGAACCTGGCCTTAACTGCTGGTGAGCCAGGAAAGCAAACAGAACTTTTGGCCTTGAATATTTACAATACCTTCTACGGCCGCACTGGATTTGAAGGTGTTGGCCAGGCAAAGGCGGTGGTGTTCACCATCATTGTTGCAGCTATTGCCTTGCTGCAGTTGCGGATTACCCGTGGTAAGGAGGTGGAGCAATGAGCATGATTCAAAAGAACAAGTCTACCAAGTGGTTTATCTTTGCCTTTTTGGTGGTGGCTGCAATTTATGTGTTGTTTCCCATTGCAGTGGTACTCATGAACTCCTTCAAGGGGCGACTGTTCATTTCCACGGAGCCTTTCTTGCTGCCTTCTACCAACCCCGACAATCCGACCTTCGTGGGCTTGTCCAACTACATCACTGGTATCACAAAAATCAAATTCTTCAAGGCCTTTGGCTACTCCCTGTGGATTACGGTGGCTTCTGTGGCAGGAATTTTGCTCATTAGCAGTATGCTGGCCTGGTTCATTACCAGAGTCAAGAACAAGTTTACCAGTGGCGTGTACTATAGCTTGGTGTTCTCCATGATTGTACCCTTTCAGATGGTAATGTTTACTATGAGCAAGATGGCGAATATGCTGCATCTGGACAATCCCATTGGAATCATCCTGATTTACATTGGTTTTGGCTGCGGAATGTCCACCTTCATGTTCTCTGGCTTTATCAAGTCAATTCCTCTGTCCATGGAGGAGGCTGCCATGATTGACGGTGCCACGCCGCCCCAAATCTTCTTCCACGTGATTGTGCCTATGCTAAAGAGTACTGGCATTACCATCGCCATTTTGGAGATTATGTGGGTCTGGAACGACTATCTG
>JAZQSR010000034.1:0-3534 GCA_045630225.1 Treponema sp.
TCCTGCAGCCTCTATGCCTGCAAATGACAGGCTGATTGCTGCCGTAGCACCTTCTGCCTTTTGGGGTAAAATAATTGTCCTTAGATTAAACTCTCTTTTGATACCTTCTTCTAATGCTCTGATTATTCTTTCCATTAGCTATCCTCCTTCAGTGACAGCAGTACCGCCTCTTGCATAATCTTCATGATAAAAGCCCCCTCCTTCTTGTCGATGTACAGGAAGGGACGGGCAGGAATCTCTACCTTGTCCTTGATGATAAAAAGCACAAAGGGAGCCTGTTTTCCTTTTTGTGCCATCCAAGCCTTTCCTGTCCGCCACATCTTCCACTTTGCTCCCTTCATGGCCCTGATAAGTTGCCCTGGGCTGGTGGCAGAATACTGTCTCATCAGCTGCCGTGTTTTTGCTCCAGCAGGAATCCAAAGCCCTTTACCCTTGCTGGTGATTACCGCTCCCTCTTGCTGAATTCTGGCATACTGCAAGTTGGTACTGGCGTCTGCCCAGGTCTGTCCGCTGTGGGCTGCAATGGATGCTGCCAAAGCCCCTGTGTCCCGCAATGTTTTGTTTCCCTGTTTTACCGCAGCTGTCAGTGGAGCGTTGGTAGGAGCTACTCCCTGATTTATCTTTTTGTTAGCACAAGACTGGAGGTAGGCCGCTATTTTGGGCATTGCAGAGCTCACCTTGCCTTGCAGGTTTTGGCCAAATTTGGGCAAATCCTTTACAGTTCTAACACCCATGACGACTCCATCTTGCAGGCACTTTCATGGTTGCCACTGCAGGCCCTCCATCCTCCACCACATCTGTCCTACAACCCGCTCAATGGCCTCTCGTCTGATGGTAATGGTTTTAACTGGCATAAATCCTCCTATCTAAAATTGCTCTCTGACCATCCGCTCTGTACAGGGTACAGTCCTGTGGCAGCAAGCTTGTTTACCAGTGCATCCTCGGCAAGCTCTGCTGCCAAAGCCTTGGCCTTGTCCATAATTCCGGCAGGAACCTTGTCTTTGATTGCATCGCAGAAGCGGTCAACCTTGGCCTGTTTTAGCTGGCTTTTCATCTCCTCTAGTCTTGCCATCATGGCCTTGTTGGTAGCATCGTTGTACTCACCGTTTTTCTTAGGGTCATCTTCCGTTCGCTTTACCTTTGCCTTCTTGTCTGGGTCATCAGACTGCTTTTTCTTTTCCAGCTCTTCTTTCAGTCGCTTATTCTCGGCCTCAAGCTCCTCAAGTTTTTTCTTCTCTTCCTCTGTCATACAAACCTCCTGCAACTTTGGGTTATCAGTAAAGGCTATTACCTCTACCGTATCCCCTTCTGAGTAGCTGTTTGTTACGGTTAGCTGCTGTAACTCTGGAATCTTTGGTGGCACTGCCCCTGTAATTGCCAGGCTGTGCAAATACCGCTTACCGTCACTTGCTCTCCTGGGTATGGTAACAGACCAGCCTTTGTACAGGCCGTTTCCATCGCCATAGATACTGTCCAATTCAGGATGTAACATAACACTTCCTATTCGCACCTGTTCTCCTGGATAGTTTGGGTCATCTCGTATTCCTTCCAGAGTCAACACATCGCCGAACTTAGGAAAGCTGTCTCCCCGAGCCATATCATGACCTATACTGATAGGCCGTGTAGGAGTGAAGGTGTCCATCAAGTCCTGTAGATCCTGTCTGGTGATACTGGCTCCATCCTGCCCAAATTTGCCTGTGCGGCACAGTTGCCACGTTCTTATTTTTGCTGGCATACACTCTCCTTCGGAAAATATTTTTCTTGTACGGTAAACACTCCAGTGGACAAGTTCCATTCTGCCATGGGTTTCATTTTCTGTTCAAAGATGATTCTCAGTCCCAATGCATATGCCAGTTGTACCTCGATAACTGCGCCCTTGCTATCCTCCCATCCTTTCATTGCGTAGATGGTGTCGCAGTAGGTGAGCTCTCTTAGGTCTGCTCGCATATATTCTTCCCAGGGAATCTGTTCTTCCGTCTTTCCCAGCTCCATTTCAAGGTCAGCACCGATGATCCGAGGGCTTTTGATATGAGGGTCAATATTTTTGACAACCCATTTTTCTGTCTGCTCGAACTTTTCTTTCCAGTCTGTTACTCCTGTGATTGGTCCGCTAATGTAGGTCATGGATTCCTCCTGGATAGAGTATTGCACAGCAGAATTTTTACAGAACAATGCCGTGAAGGCAGATTTTAAAAACGGCTTATTTTTGATTCTTTTTGTTGTGCATGGCAAGTTATGGGGTAAAAGGGTAAAAAACGGCTTTTCACCGATGAAAAACAGGGTATAAGGCTTGTTTGTGTAGGTGGCTAGTTGTCGGTGGTGGTAAAAACCGATATACTCTGTGATGTAAAGTTTTTTTTTATTTTCAGGAGGTAGATGATGGGCAAGGCTTATGATAGGAAGGTCTTGGTCAGTGCACTTGTAGCATGTGATACACGTGAGCTTATGGAGGATATTTTCCATCGGTTTGAGGAGGATGATAAACAGGTTCGCATCAAGTGTCTGAATGAATGCATGGGCAACCCTAAAACCTTTTTTTCTTGCGGAGAAAGTGAACTTACTATTGGTGATATTTATGAAATGACTGTCCAGATGTTTCTTTCAGGAGCATGGAAAACTGCGATGATTTACAGGAAGCTAAGGGGATAAATTTGCAGCGATTTAAGGCTACTCCAGAAAGATTAAATTTCATTGCCAATAAATTTGATATAAACGTTGATTCAGTGGAAAAGATTGCCCAGGTGTACCAAGAAATCTCTGAAGGTATAAAGTATCAATATCTTGCTCATGTTATACGGACTGTAGAAGCAGAGATTCGCAAGCAACAAGGATTTGAGCTGTTTCAAATTCAGTGTGTTCCTGTGACAGATGACTCTACCCCTTGTGGCTTCGGCAGTGCCCAGTACTATGAAGGTAACATTTATATCATTTATTATGATTCTAAGATGGATGAGAAACAGTTACGAATTGTGATTGCTCATGAATTGGGACACCTGGTTGTAGAAACTATCCTTAAAGGCGACATTCCTTCTAATCAATCCTCTGAACCTTTGTCCTCCATCTTTGGAATTCTTGCAATCTTAGATAAGAACGATTTTTACCATTCCCCATTGTCCCGATATCAGCACTCATCTGCAGAGGAAATAATCAATGAGTTTATCCTGTTAAGAAATCGTGCTCGGCAAAGATATAACATTAGTGAATAAAAAAAATCAGCCCCATTTTCGGGGCTGGATGGTCAATCAGTGGGTGGCGTAGGTGTAAGAGTCTGGAAAGTTTCTCTTAGAGAGATTTTTCATCGCCAAGTACTCTGTAATGTCTTGTTCCGTGTCAAAATCTGCTAGGCGGGTAACTTTTGCAACAGCCTTATCCTTGTCAATCAAAATAATTCCTGTAGGAGGTTTTTGATAATTTACTATACCAAAGATATACGCATACTCTACAGTCTTGCTTGTTTCACTTTGTTTTGTAAATCGCCTGTAATGCAAACTCATCTTAAACCTCTTTCTGCCAGTTATACTTTTTATTTGCCAA
>JAZQSR010000035.1:0-2564 GCA_045630225.1 Treponema sp.
TACATTGCCTTGCAGAATATCTCCAAAATCTGTGAGCTTCTGGACTGCCAGCCCGCAGACCTGCTTGAGTACCAAAAGGAAGAAAATGTTCAGTAAAAGGGGTCTGTTGTTTCGTTGACAGATTTGCCCTGTTTGCGGCCCCCATACCTGCCCTTTTTGCCCACCTGAAAGTGTCCACGAAACCAACTGTTTGATTGGACAGGGGTGGGGGGTGTATTTCGGGCAATCCAGACCATTCGCAGAAATAGGGGTAGGGGTGTGGGTAGAACTCCCACGAAATTGACTTTTTGATTTGAAAGACGGTTTTCATGGCTGTGTTCGGCAGAGTTTACTCCCTGCCGTCAGACGGGCCGTCATGGATAATAACGAAAAAAACGGCGGCAGCCGCTTCAAGAATCGCCCTCGCTGGGGTTTTGACTCTTTGAAGCGACTGCCGCCGCAGTTTTATTTGAAGTCTTTCAGAATATCGTCCAGTGCCATGTCGATGGCTGTCTTCAGGCTCTTTTGCATGATTCGCATAATCTCAGCCTCAAGGATGGACTGTTTCTTTTTCTTCTTTTTTTCTCTGTCCTTCTCGCTCTGGCTCATCGACGAACTTTCACCTCGCTAATGATTTTCACATTGGGAATCTCATTTTCTTCGGCTGCTGCTTGCTGGGCTGCCTTTCGTGCCTCGTATTCACGAATCATGGTTTGATGGGCAGCGTGAAGGATTTGTTCAGGACTGTAACCATCCATGTACATGGTGTCGTAGTAGTCAGGAACATCTCTGAAGTAATGGTTCATTAAACTCATGGGTTCACCCTCCTATTCATTCTATCGCATTCGCTACTTTTGCACGAAGCTGCTGTTGCAGCTTCGTAGCAAAATAGCGATGCGTCAGTTCTTTCACTATAAGTGAGCGTTTAAATAGGAGGATTATCTAATTATACTTAAAGAAAAGCAGGTACTTTTTACCCAATATTATATTTTTTATTATAACATTCGGCAAAAAGTACCTACATTTCATTCTGACCAGTCCGCCGGAACGCCCAGCCTCTGCCCGATGTTTCTCTTTTGACCATTTGCATAGGTAATGTGCTCGACTTCCCGCATAATTGAGCGGAAATCCCTTTCAAGTACATTCTTTGCAGACCCGAAGGTACTGACGGAGATGTTTAAGTCAGGCACAATCTGGTCATTGGTGACAACCTTGGAATAGCTGTTTTGAGAAATCCAAATCAGCGACTTGATGACTGGGGCTTTTGCTACACTCTCAGAGAAGTGGTCAGCCTGAAGAATCGGGTCAACCCACTTCCGCAGAAGCTCCACTTTTTCCTCTTTTGGAATGACCTGCAAGTGGTAGGTATACCCTGACTTCTGGCAGGTGATGAAGCCCTTTGAAGTTAAGTTTTCAATGGCATTCTTCAGAGGAATCTTGTTTTTGCTGTTGCCTGGGTCTACACGAAAGTATCTGCACATTTCAGACAGATTTCCCTTGAAGCTGCCGCCCATGTCAGCGAGCATCATCAGGATATTAAATTCTTCTTTGGGCAGCCGCAGCCACTCCAAAAAGAAAACAACCTTTTCCATAAAGATTTACTCCTTGCCATAGATAGATTCATACATGGAAATCACTTCGTCATCAGACAGGGCGTAGAGTTCAGCCTCGGTCAGCCAATGCCCATCCTCGCACATGATACCATGTTCATCCATTGCCATGAAAATCATTTCTCTCGTACCTTCAACAAAATCATACACTCCAAATTTGCTCATGTTCATTTCCTCCTCTCTTGGCTCAGCCTGCAAGCTGGGCTTCGTGTTCTGCTTCGATAGTGCCGAACTTGGCAACTTCGGGATACTTGTCCAAGAACCAGCTCTTGATGGTGGGGTAACGCAGGGACTGCTTCTGACACTTGGAAATCAGAATCAGTTCGTCGAACTCAGCCAGGGCCGCAGTTTCTTCTTCGGGAGTAGTGTGGAGAATGATGTAATCTCTCATGTAATCGTAGGTCAAACCCTTGTAGGCCTTCTTGCTGCTGTTCTTCTTAATCTGGCGAGTGATAACCTCGTATTCGGGGTAGTCACGCCGGACACTCTGAAGGTGAGCGTATTCGGGGCTTCTGGTATCGGTGCACTTCTTAGCAAACTGGCGAGTCATCACAATCTGGTTCTTCTCAAAGTTAATCATCAGGGCGTTCTTCATAGTTCATTTCCTCCAAAATTCAAGTTCTTCAGCTTCAGGGGTGTTCCCCTGTCCTTCATGTCTATATTCTATCAGTTGATTGTGGTGAGTCGGTCGTTTAATTGTGACCGACTCATGCAGCCTTGTTGGATTCGGCTGCTGCCTTTGCCAGTTCCAGAGCCTTGGCACGAGCTTCATGGAACTTGTTGATGGCAGGGTACTTAGCCAAGAACCATTCCTTCATCTCCTGATAAGTGAAGGATTCAGCCAGAGCTTCCTCTGCCTCCTTGCTCAGACCACGCAGCATCAGGTACTCAGCCATGATGGACTTTTCTTCATCATCGTGCTTCTGGATGTACATTTCCATGTAGCCGTAAGTCAGGCCCTTACAGGACTCTTTC
>JAZQSR010000036.1:0-2054 GCA_045630225.1 Treponema sp.
ATTATTATTTATTTGAAAAGGCTACTGGAAATTTTGAATTAAAATTCATAAAGGGTAGTGTTGATCTAAAGTATAATATCATTATTTATGTAGATGAATCCAAGAATGCAAGGCAAATAATTCTTTATGATTTAACAACACAAAAAAAATACGATCTAGATAAATACATCAAATATGGGCAATATGGCTCCAATACCTATTGGGAAGATTTTCAAGTTGTGAATGTTACAGAAGAAAATTATTCTATTGTGTTTTCTGGAAGTTATGATGAAAATGGCGAGGAGGTGCCACAGTACTTTACTGTGGATAAGGAAACAAAAGAATGATAGAATATGAAGCCAGCCCCATGGATTGAATGGATAGAGGAGTATGCTACAAACGGTAGAATAATATCAGGAGGCCAATAAATATGCGTGTGATAGATTTGAGAGAGCAATTTGTTGTTTACGTAATATACAGTGGAGATGGATGGAGATACCGTGGTGGTGGTGGGGGGGATTCTGCAGGTTACCTTCAAAGATAATTATGACAGAATAAATAAAACGATAAAAAAACAGCACCCGACTTTTAAAATGTTTATAACTCCAGAAAACATATCGAACATACGAGAGGCTGTTATCTCAGCAATGGCTTTCTGGTACGAAAAAGGACTGCATGAAAAGGCGGATAAAGATGTAACAGAGACATCGGTTGATGATATAACTGAAATTATAAACAAGAACACTTCATCAGAATCTTATGCAGCAAGACGAACATACTTTATATTACTAAAGGAAAAGTGGGAGAACAATAAATGCAATGTATTGCATAAATAGGGGAACAAATGAGTAAAACGGCAACACTTTTTTTACTGTCAATTCTTTCTGTTGTATTAGCTAGCTGCTATTCTTCGACCGATAGCATAATCGACAGCTATTCATTTCTATTTGCCACTGATAGAGGTGACTTTGTTCTAGACATTGAGGTCATCGAGGGACAACCACAAACTAATAGCAACCTAGGCACAAAAATTATAAAAGTAAAGCAGGATTCCGTGGTGATAGCAAAAATGGAGACAATGAGGTTGGATGATTATAGTGTTGGTGAGGGACTCCAATACATAGAACATGAGGATAATTTGCTTGTAATTCAGCAAAGTTTTGATATCGATCGCTATATTGTGTGTTCCATACTCTTTTTTGAGTATTCTGAAGGAAAAATGTTGTTGAACAAGTATGAGGAGCACCGTTTTAACAGGTTTGCCGACGAGCAAAATGAAGAGGTGAAGGTAATTTCAATGCAAGAATTGGTTGATATGAATGAAGTTGATGACGAGATAGTACGGAGGTTGCATTCTTTGTTATTTCCCGAGTAAAGAGTAATCTTGTCTTGTATGTTTTGTGATAACATACTGGTATTCCTTATTTTTTGAACTAGTTACAGAGTGAGTTTTTCTACCGAAAAAATAAGCGAAACGTGGCTGGTGGCGAGAAGAAGCGAGTGAGTCCCATTGACAGCGAGATGATGCGGGAAAGGCTGAGACGGATGGAGGAGCGGATGTACGGTCCTGTTGACCAAGAGGCGTCGGCGGTGGACGAGGCGGAAGTGGAGCCAGAGTCTAGTGAATTTGTCACTGAAACTGTAGCATCTGTGGATGCTGTTGAAACTCTTATTCAGGTGCAAGACGCCGTGATGAATAACCCTATATATCGCGAGGGAGGAGGTGGTCCATTTGGTAATATGGATTCTAGGGCGACGTGGTGTAATCAAGCTACTTTTGAGATAGTTCGGACGACTGGTTCTCAAAATCTTGCTACAGCGATGTACGGTTCTGACCCGAATGGATATAATACAACTGCAAATATGGCTGCCGTGAATTTGAGGCAGGCGGCTAGTGATATTGGCGGCAATATTGTGGAGATCACTGCTCGGGAAGCTCAGGATTTGGCAAATCAAGGCTATACAGTGGTAGCGGCAAGGGAAAACACGATGGGTGGAAGCGGTCACATTGCAACAGTCCGGCCAAGGCATGAGTTTAACGAAGTGTCTGGGCCCACGATGAATAATATAGGGGC
>JAZQSR010000037.1:0-1420 GCA_045630225.1 Treponema sp.
GCCCTGTGGTTTTCCAGCGTTTGCTTCACCCGTAGCTTGCTCTCTTTTTTCTGCAAAGAACGCAGCAGCGCAAGATATAACTTGCTGTAAATCTCCCTGGACATTTGATTTGGTACGAACACTTTGTAAATGTCAGTCAACGCAATCAACCGTACAGCTTCATTCTCATTTGCGATAGCAGGGTCATATTCTGGCAAGATGGTCAATGCCCGTTCCAATTCGCTGCCAGACAGCATCGGCGGCCACTTCTTAACTAAGCTCATATTATCCACAGTTTGTACCCTCCTTTACAAAATCAATATGGGTTCTGGCTTGTTCTCTCTTTCTGGTTTCACGGATGTTCTTTATACCAACATCGGTCTGCTTGCCTTTGGCTGCGATAACCTGGATATGCTCTGCAAGGTCAATTTGTGCTTGCAGATTTTTAGCGGCAGCAGCATTGATGGTCTGCTTCTTTGCCTTTTGCATCGTCTGGACAGCAGCCAGGGTTTTGCCATTGAATCTGCTTTCAATCAGCGTAAAAGGAACATACTGCCCATTGTCCAGCAGCCAGACTTCCGTTACATCTTCTGGATTGTAGGCAATAGTAACTTCACCACCAGACAAAAACGCTTCGGTATAATCATCGTGCTTGTACCGTAGACCATTGACACGCAACCCCTTACGGGTGAATGTTCCTGTTGTCCTGGGCAGCAATGTTTGAACCAGCTTTTGCGGTGTGACAGAGATTAGGTTTGACCCCATCTGCTCCTTACCCCAGGAAAAGATACTGCTGGCATAGGGTTTTACACCATCTGCAAGCATTTCTTCCGTGAACGGGAAATCAATCACACGGCGGCTGTTATAGTACACGATGCAATGTAGGATAATCTGTTCAAACTCTCGCAGGGTCAGACAGGCATCCTTGCGGTAGTCATGTGCGCCCCGTTCCTGGTAGTCGGGTTCAATCACGCCCTTGCCCTTAAGGTGCTTCTTATAAGTAGTCTGAATTACATCAAAGAACTTCTCCACCATGCCTTTTAGCTCTGGGCGGTAGGGAGGTAGATTTACCACCTTTACTCCAAGTTCGGCAACCTGGGAGAATGTATCTCCCTTGTACTCGCTGCCCATATCAGTCACAAGCACTCCTGGCATCTGGCAAGCATCCCATTCGTTGTCATTTATGAAAACACCGTGGCTTCTGCACCAATTCTGTTTGTTGGTAATCACATTCAGCATTAGACCACGCAAGCTGTATGTGCCACCCTCCCATCCCAGGGAATAACCCATACAAAGTTCACTGAAGGCATCAATGCAACTTGTCATAACTGGCCTGCCTACCAGTTTACCGCCATCGTCCACAAGATATATGTCGCAGATTGTGGAATCCAGCATACCAACACCAACGGCAGGGGCGAACTGCTGAACACCATCACCCAGC